>JAKMFY010000253.1 GCA_022425185.1 Candidatus Poseidoniaceae archaeon
CCCGGTTATCAGCCGGGTGCTCTAACCGACTAAGCCACCCGCGCAAGGGCAAGCCTGCGACCTACAACCCTGTCATAAGAATGACGGTCGTTTGAAAATCACTCTTCGTCGAAATCTGGACCGTTAATTGCGATGTATGAAGGCAACTGCAAGACACGGTCGAAGGTTCGAGAGAGAACAATCTCGTCGAGGCGCTCACGAGTTCTTGCGAACGCCGTGATTGGAATTTTGATTTCTGCGCCGATCCCATACTGCTTTTGAGCATGAAGTCGAGTTCGAACTGTGAATCCCTTGTATGTACGCTTTACTTTGACCATGTCGACGATAACGCCAACTTCTCGACCTTGGTTGTCCAGGACAGCTCGATCAAGCATTTCATCAGGTGCGTAGAGTTTCTCATCAACACGGATGGTGTTTCTCCATCTTCGTTGTAGTTCACGCATAGACTTTGACAACTTTACAGTGCCATCGTTTTGGATGCTGTGCACCAATTCTTTTGGTAAAGGTGCTAGTTCTGCAGGCTTACGCATGTATTCGTCTGCGACATCTGTCTCAACTTGGATCCGCATCGATTGGACGCGTGCCTCGTTAGGATGGTGTCGTTCACCAACAATTGTTCCTACCTTTTTGTCGTTCACATATACATCCCGGTGTACTAATTCCTGGATGTTGTATTCTTTATCTGCCATATTTTTCCCATCTCCTCGGGACTTGCCCGGTTATCCTTGGTTCAACCGACCCGCCTATTATACTCTTCGACTACGATAATCAAATTTTCAATTGGAATTTTGATTTATAGAACGTTTAACTCAATTGAGAGAGCGATTTAATTTTCATTTTTGAATGTCGTATAATTCTCAAAATATACTGTAATTTCATTTACGATACTTTCCAATTTCAATTGGGTTCGGTTAAACAAACCACGGGATTTAGATCGAGCATGCTTTAAGTCCAAAAACGTGAAATTCACTAAAATCCAATTGGAATTTCACATTTTAGAGTGGTTGGAGTAGGGGTCACCCTCTGATATGTAGGTGTTGAAACTGGCTACAGGGCTATGTTCAAAGGAGGTCTTTGACACCCTCCCACCATGGCGGATAATTCTCTCACCGTACTTCACCACCTTCGAGACACGAGCGGAGCACAAGAAACCGTGGGACTCAGCGATGATATTATCGCTCGATTTTGTGCTATTGATAATCAACTTGTTCAGGCAATTGCAGAAGCTGGTGAAGCACACCATGCATTGATCGAAGAATTTGGAATGGATGTCATGGCCCTTCCAGAATCAGAACTCATTCCTCATCTGCAAGAAGACTACGTAAACTTCTATGCCCCTGCTACAGTTAATCCATACATTCCAATTGCTGGACGTGGCCCATGGTTGGTAACCTCTAGCGGGGCAGTTCTTCACGACAATGGTGGATACGGTATGCTTGGAAGCGGCCATGGCCCGGATTCCATCATCAAGGCCATGTCTCAGAATTGGGTTATGGCTAACGTTATGACTCCATCTTTCTCACAAAAGCGCCTTGGAGAACGCCTACGTAAGGAACTTGGCCACACACGTGGCCACTGTCCTTTTGACCGTTTCATCTGTATGAACAGTGGTTCTGAATCGGTAACTGTAAGCCTTCGTATTGCCGATGTAAACGCCAAGAGCATGACAGATCCTGGTGGTCGGCACGAAGGAAAGCCAATCAAGTTACTCGCTGTTGAGCGTGCATTTCACGGAAGAACAGGACGACCTGCTCAAATCTCCCATTCTTGCATGTCCAAATACAAGAAGAACCTTGCAAGTTTCAGAGATATGGACAACTTACTCCTAGTACCAGCAAATGATATTCCTGCATTGCAAGCAATGTTCAAGCGTGCAGATGATGAAGGATTCTTTATCGAAATGATGGCACTTGAACCTGTGCAAGGCGAAGGAAGTCCAGGTCGATGTGTTGACAGAGCGTTCTACGATGAAGCTCGAAGGCTTACAAACGAACACGGGTCCATGCTTATGGTGGATTCAGTTCAAGCAGGACTGAGAGGGCAAGGTTGTCTCTCTGTCGTTGATTATGAAGGATTTGAGGATGCGGAAGCACCTGACCTCGAAGCATGGTCAAAAGCGCTCAATGCAGGACAATACCCTCTCTCTGTGCTTGGTATGAACAAGCGGGCGAGTGAATTGTATGTTGTTGGAATCTATGGAAACACCATGACAACCAATCCACGTGCACTCGAAACTGCAGTTGCAGTTCTTGACCACATCACTCCTGAACTTCGCACCAATATCCGTGACCGTGGTGCTGAAATGGTTGAGAAACTCAAAGCATTGCAAGAACAATATCCGAATGAAATTCTTGAAGTTCAAGGAACAGGACTCCTCGTCTGCGCAGAACTTGACCCAGAACGCTTCCAAGTGGTCGGATTTGACATGGTCGAAGTATGGTGTAGAAAGCACGGTCTTGGAGTTATTCATGGCGGTGTCAATGCACTTCGTTACACTCCGAACTTCAACATCACTTCAGAGGAAGTCGATCTGGTCGTTGACCTCACACGACAAGCAATCGAAGCATTCCTTTGAGTGAGAACAATGCGCTGCATACAGA
>JAKMFY010000259.1 GCA_022425185.1 Candidatus Poseidoniaceae archaeon
CTCCAAACGTTGCTAGTAGAACGCCTACAATCATCATTCGAGTAACGGGTTGGCCTGTCATTTTGGTTGATATCATAGCCGTGAACACAACGTAAAGCGAGGTTAGGAACGCTGATGTTGAAGGTGAAATTGTATCGATTCCGACCATTTGAGTTGTGAATCCTACGAGAAGAATCAGGCCAAGAATCGTTCCGCCGCCCCATAATTCTCTGTCTTTGAGAGCTGCTCTTGCCTTAGATGATCCAATAAAGAGCGCAATTGCAGCGATTAAGAAACGGCCTCCAACAAGAACGGATACAACTGCCGTTTGACCATATGAATCAATTTCAGTTTGGACGGCATTCATGGCTTGTTTCATCCAAATGAACGTTGCTCCCCAAACAATGGTTACAACCAACAAGCCCCATACCGCTTTACGTCGCGTCACGGCCTGCATGAAGCAGGTTGTTCACCCAAAGCGCATAGTGATGATGGTGCGGTAAGAAGCCTCAAAGAGCATCGTGCAGTCCACGAACCATGCCGTCATGGACTGAGCCAATTGATACAGGGAAAGTCCCTGAATCTGGCGCCTCATTTGATGCAATTGTTGTTGGCGGTGGCCCTGGTGGTTCTTCTGCTGCTGGGTATCTTGCTATGGCAGGAAAACGTGTACTCCTAATTGAGAAAGGAATCTGGCCTCGAGACAAAGTCTGTGGTGATGCAGTGGGGGGGAAATCTCTCTCTCACGTCAAGGCGCTCGGTGTCAAGGAAACACTCGAACAAACACCGCATTTCCGAGTTAATGGAATCCTTTTCTCGAGTCCGAATGGAAAAGAGGTACGAGTCCCTCTACCGGAAGAAGACGTCGCTCGATTAGAAGCTGGTTATTCACTCCCAAGAGAACAATTTGATCACCTTCTATTCGAAAGAGTTCAGAATCTTGTTCGAGAAAATGGAGGTTCTGTCCTACAAGGCGCTGATGTTACGGATGTTCTCTACAATAATGGAAATGACCCCGGAGATGGATCGAAAGATGAACGGTTTGCTTCAGGGGTACGTCTACGAATCGGGGGACGAAAAGGTGAGTTTTCCGAATTCCACGCCCCAGCCGTAGTCGGTGCTGCAGGCTACCGTTGCCCAGTTGCGACAGCATTGGTTGTCGATACCTACAACGAAGTGATGGTTGACAGAAAGCATTACTGCGGTGGCTATCGTGAATACTGGGATGGTGTCAAAGGATGCGAGGAAAACATCGGCGACATCGAAATTCACTTTGTAGACGATATCATTCCAGGATATTTCTGGATTTTCCCTCTTGGTGATGGGAGAGTGAATGTTGGATGTGGCATGGTTATGCATCTCATGGACAAACAATCGAAAAAACTCAAAGCATTGCAACGCGATATTATTCTGAATCACCCTCAATTCAAAGAACGATTTGCTGATGCAACGATAGTTGAAGGTACTGCCAAAGGTTGGCAACTTCCATTTGGCTCTCCTCGGAAAAAACAGAAGCTTCAGCCAAGAAGAATGGCAATGAATGGGGCATGGTTGGTTGGAGATGCTGCAAGCCTCATCGATCCATTTTCTGGGGAAGGAGTTGGAAATGCGCTGGTTACGGGTGAAATTGCTGCACGCCACATCCTCGAAGGAAAATCTCCAATGGAATATCAAGTAGAAGTCTGGGATGCCCTCGGTAAAGAATTGACCAACAGTTATCGTATGCAATCTCTATCTCGTCGTTCTTGGTTACTCAATTGGTTTGTTGGAAAAGCAGGCAAGAAACCAGCACTTCAGGAAATGATGACGGAAATGATTGCGAGTAAAGAAGCACAGGAAAATCTGCATTCCCCATGGTTCATGTTCAAGACCTTGATGTTCTAAGAGCAAAACATGGGAGCCTCTCTTGACGGGATTAAAGCCGTCTTTCTGGACCTTGATGGAACAATATATCTTGGTGGAAACCTCATTCCTGGAGCTCTTGAATTTCTAAATCGATGCGATCAACAAGGTGTTCAGCGTTTCTTTCTCTCAAATAATTCATCGAGAAGTGTTTCTCAATACGTCAAGAAATTAGCGGGCATGGGCATTCCTGCAACTGCTGACGATGTCCTCTTATCCACACATGATTGTCTCGCTTGGCTGCACAAGAATAACGTAACGAAGACCTATTGCGTCGGAACAGAAGGAATGTGCAAAATGCTTGAAGCAGAGGGAATCTCAACACGATCATTAAAGCCGCAATACGTCGTTTTAGGATACGATACTGAAACCACATATGAGAAGTTAGAAACTGCAAGCCTGCATCTTCATGCTGGAGTTCCTTTGATGGCTTCACACCCAGACATGGTTTGCCCTTCTCCAAATGGAGGATTGCCCGATGTTGGCGCATTCCTTGCTCTTTTCAAAGCAACAACTGGAGTTGATCCTGTACATATTTCTGGAAAGCCAAATGCTGGAATGATTCTGCATCGAATTGAAGCTTTAGGTTTGAAGCCCGAGGAATGTGCGATGGTTGGCGATCGCCTCTACACCGATATCGCAATGGCAAGTCGAGCCGGTTGCATGGGGATTCTCGTTCTATCTGGTGAAGCTACAATGGATGATGTGAACCAACTCCCTGAAGGTGCTGAACAAATGCCTTCTCTGATTGTAGATTCTGTTGATTCATTGCTCAGGTGATTGGTTGGGATTCAAACAACGGTGGAATCTCTGGCGAAGACGGTGTTTGAAACAACCCGTTGATGAGATTCATCAAGCAGGAGACAATTCTGAATTACGACTTGAGAAGTTAACTCGAGCTGCTGGACGCAAAAATAACTGGTCAGTACACGGGTCTGTTCGGATACCTGATCCAGATGGAGGACGAAGGGAAATCGATTTGATCTTAATTTCAGGTTCTGTCGTTCTCGTTGTTGAACAGAAACATTGGTCAGGACGATTTGAAGTCAAAGAAGATGGTGAATTCATCCAACATCGAAACAATGGTACAATGCACAGTCACGCTACCGTTGCTCATCGCATCGCTCGAAAAACGAGATTGTTGACAGAAATTCATGCTGAACGGTATCCTGAGGATAAACTCGACATTCAGACATTCGTGGCTATGACACATCAACGTCTAGAATGGCCAAAGAATATGCCCGAACTTCCTGCAACGATGCTGAATGAAAAGCAACTCCTTGCTTTGTTGCAAAAGCGTGGTGGTGGAGAAGAAAATCCTCGTCTTATGGAAACCATGGCTGGATTTGGAACATGGGATGAGATCCACATGCACGGCGGATTGAAAGTAAAGGGCGATCTTCTCAGCCTTGGCCTTGGCACCGGTGTAGAGGAATGGGACGCGACGCGCCAAGGTGGGTTGTCCGCAACATGCCAACACCCGCGAAGCATCCTGACATTGCTCAAACCCAAACTTAGCAAAATCCACCTCAATGACGAAAGCGGTAGAAATATCGAACTCAAATGCAAGGATGGCCCTGCTGTCAAAATGCACGTCGTTGGTAGAACCCAAGCGGAAGATATCGATTGGATGATGATCGATTCTATTGATGCATCAAAGCGACCGATGGAGTGGGGTTGATGGCCGATGCATGGATTGAGGCAATAGGCCTCCTCGGTGGTTTAATCGGTATTCTCGCCTGGATTCCTCAAATTCGGAGAGTGTGGGTTGACGGTAAAGAGGAAGGAATTTCCATTCCAACATTTGTCGCTGTAAGCGTATCACTCTCGCTGTGGCTTGTCTATGGAATCATCGTAAATTCAATCGCAATGATCGTATCAAACATACTCACGTTAGCCTTCATCGTCGGCATAACCGTTGGCGTATACCGTATACGAAGTAAGCAAGCTTTGCCATAGAGGTCCCTTGCCCACTCATTTCGAGTGGACAAGAGACTACATTGGGGTTATGAAAAACCAAGCGCAGATTGTATTCTTCCAAACACTTCAACCAATTCGAGCAACCATCTCGTCGATCATTGCTTGAGGAAGTGCAACATAGCCTACGTCCATGACGTGGTCCATACCAGCTTCGGAGTATCCGTACTCAATGAATCCACGCACAAGGTCCCAGTCATCGTTGTTGACGTTCATGTAAATGAATCGAGATAATGGTGCGTAAGATCCGTCTGCAACAGTGCTTGCTTCAGGAGTTACAGCTCCACCAGCGTCTGCGACACCGTGTGTGTCGTTGTTCGCAATAGCGGCAACACTCAATGTGTTGGCGTTTTCTTCGTAGTACGCATATCCGAAGTATCCGATTGCGTTCTCGTCACCAGTGATTCCGGTGACGATTTGGTTGTCGTCAGCGGAGTTTTGGTAGCCACGGGCGGTGTCAAATCCTTCAGCCTCGTAACCATCCTTTCCTGCGAAGCAGTTCTTACAGAAGACTTGCTCTCCGAAGTACTCGTATGTTCCTGAATCGGAGTCAGCACCCCAGAGTTTGACTTCGGAATCTGCGCATGAAGCATGTAAATCGCCCCATTCGCGCACTCCGTCATCATCATTATTAGGTGTGATAGAGGTCATGTTGAGCCCATTTTCAGTAAGTTCAGACTCCGTCCAATCGGTGAATATCCAACGCAATTGTCCCATGGACAATCCGCCCATTTCTGTGATACACTGGTCTGCCGCACCACCCTTCTTGACAACGACAGAGAGTCCATCAATTGCAACAACAAGTTGTGTAACTGTGGTATCGGAGTCAAGGCAGTTAAATGTGTATCCATCTTCTCCAGCATCGGCTTCAGATGTCTTCCAATCTCGGCTCATGTCACCGATGTGAACTGAATCTGAGTCTGTGCTGCATACTTTGGATGCACCCGCTCCTGATCCTCCGCCAGCTACAGTGACTGTGTAATCACCATTTGATGCGCTGTAGGCTTGACCCCAGGCACTCGCTACTGGGAAGACAGTACTACTTCCTGCGATGTTAATCGTTTTTTCTTCTGTGGTATCATCGTTGTCTCCATCCAAACAGCCAGCTAAGCCAGCAAACATTAGTGTGAGGACGAGTGTCCATGCCATTCCATTCTTATTTATGCTCATATCAGGTTCTCCTGTGCTTTGTCCCAATGTCCACTAGGAGATATCGTTCCTCATTAGAT
>JAKMFY010000280.1 GCA_022425185.1 Candidatus Poseidoniaceae archaeon
ACGCAATAGTGGAACCCTGCTGGACAAACTCAGTTGTGTAGTCTGTTGTCTGTCCGCTTACGATGCCAATGCTACTTAGAGCGTTTTCCAATGCATCGTTTAATTCTGTCTTTAATTGGTCTCTCAGTGTAGGAGTTCCTGGCCCATTCAGACTTTCGTCCATGAAATTTCTAAGCAAGTCTGCTGGAGCGCCATCATCAGCATCTAAGCCGTCTGCTGCTAAGGCAGCATCTAATGCAGGATCATTGTTGAACCCCAACTTTTCACGGTCAAACTCATGAATGGCCCAATTAATCTCCAATTCAATCGTATCACTATCTACCAACTTAAAATCGTAAGTAGCGTTTACCCAATCTTGTTGGCTTTGAGTAAGGTCATGAGTTGGGTTGTAATCATCACATTCACCGCCATTTATCTCGCAAGATGACATACCATCTGCTGCAGCAAATGGAGCAAAAACATGCATCGTCAGCATTGCCACCATGAATGGAATAAGCAAACCCGTCTTTTTCGAGGCAGTCGTTTTCGGTCCCGACATTGACAATGCTAGGACAGTGACATTGAAATTCATTCCCCTTGTGGAATTATCATGACTGAGGTTGCTAATCATCAAAATGATGGTTGGTGCATATTGGTTGACAAATCTATCGCCTCGTTAATTCACGAGCGCCTTAAGGATGGAGATTACATAAACGAAGTATTTGTCATCAAAGATCTAGGTCAAATGGTGGCAATCCCAGTGAAGCATCCAGACATAATTTCTGGATTGAAGTGGTTTGATGACGAATCGTTACAATTCAGCCAAATCAAACTTGAAATAAAAAAATTAACCAAAACTCCAGCGCAAGAACTTGTTACAAACATCGAGAAATTATTGTCAAAGAATTCAATTATTCTCACTCCAGAGATGGCGAGTTACCTTCCCAAAAAATGGGAACTGCTTGGCGATTTAGCACTCGTCCCAAGTGATGTTTTGAACTCTGAAGAATGGTACATTATACGTTCTAAAAATGAAACTCTGTATCAAGAGATTTGGCAAGAAATAGCAAATTCTTTGAGGGTATCAAGAATCGCTCGACAATCTGAAATTGCCAAAGACAAATTGCGTTCTTCACAGGTGAAAATGATTATTGGAGATTCTGGAGAAGTAGAGTTTACCGATAACGGGGTGAAATTCTGGCTTGATGTTACAAAGGTTATGTTTTCTTCCGGCAATGTAACTGAAAGACACAGAATTGGCGAAATAGACATGACTGGGGAAATCGTAGTTGACGCTTTTTCAGGCATTGGATACTACACATTACCGATGTTAGTTCGCTCAAACGCCAAGCACATATACGCATGTGAATTAAATCCAAATTCAATTAATGCTTTAACAAAAGGCGCTGAATTGAATGCTGTTTCAAATAAATTAACCATACTTGAAGGTGACAACCAAATTACACTCCAAAGCTTGAGTAATATCGCAGATAGAGTCCATTTAGGGATTTTACCATCCTCGGAAAATACTTGGCAATTGGCAGTAGACTGCTTGAAGCAAAGTGGAGGGATAATACACATTCACATGAATATTCGAGAAAAAGAAATTAATTCCTTTGTCGATTATTGCTTGGAGCAACTAAAGCAGTATGCAGCCCAGCGTGACTTCAATACAATTCAATTGCAGCACGTAGAGAAAGTGAAATGGTATGCTCCCCACATTAGGCATATCGTGATTGATGTGAGTATTTCATAATCAGTCAAAAGAGCCCGGTGGCGGTGGACCTACCGGTCGTTGTTTATCGACCCCTTCTGCATTATCCAACATCAATTCATCAGCCTGTGCGACCCACTTTTCTGGTTCATTTGCCCGATTCTTGGTTTGATAGAACACTAATACTGCAATACCAATAAATCCACAAAACAACAAAATTCTGGATAGTAAATCAAACCATGAATCCATATTTGAGTTGTCTGGGAAGGCATCATAATAATTGGCGATTCCATCACCGTCGTCATCGAATTTTGCCTTTGAATCATAAGGGAAAAGGTCGCTGTTATCCCCTAATCCATCCCCATCAATATCACTCCACTCTGACCTATCATCTGGAAAAGCATCCTGATTATCTCCAACGCCATCAACGTCCCTGTCAAAACATTCGTTCGGGTCCATCGGCCATACATCCTCATTATCACCACAGCCATCTAAATCACTGTCAAGCCATTCAGTAGCGTCAAATGGGAAGGCATCTGAGTTGTCACCTACGGTATCTCCATCGCTATCATTCCATTCACTAGAATCACTCGGAAATGCATCAGAATTATCACCATATGTATCATTATCAAAGTCACTCCACTCTGAAGGGTCTAGTGGAAAAATGTCTGAATTATCGCCATAGCCATCACCATCTGTATCGCTCCATTCATCCATATTATCGGGAAAGAAATCGGTTGAGTCTGAGAAACCATCACCATCTCTGTCC
>JAKMFY010000008.1 GCA_022425185.1 Candidatus Poseidoniaceae archaeon
ATTAAAATTATATATTACTTACAATGAATATTCCATATGGACATAAAAGAAATCCTACACCCAAAGAAGCTCTTAATCACGATTGGAACACTTGTCATTGCCTTATCGATACTTGGCATGGCAAACAGTGAAGACTGGGCTGAATGGGCTTGGGATGACGAACCAGTTGGAGATCACGATGCTGCATATGAACAAATGTGGGCATTACACATGTTACCTATTGGAGTAATGGCTATCGGAACTGGATTATTTGTCACAGGTAAATCTCTCGCTCAGATGTCTATGATTTCTTCCGCAGCAGTCGTCCTCATCATTGGCGGTGGTATGGGATACATGTCAGGAGAGCATGGTTACGATGGTACTCCACCTGCTATCTGGCTCATTATACCAGTTTTTACACTCTTCTTGACTTTAATTCTTGGAATTGCGGGATACATGCAGTACAAGGATCTTGAAGAATCAAAGGAGGCTTAATTATGAGTGATAGAAACCTAATCCCTTACTTCCTAGTTCTAGGTCCCCTTTTCCTAGTAGGCGCGTACATGAACTGGCCTGCATCAGATCTAATTGGTATGCGTGGAACAGACTCTTTAATCAATGAAGCAGATTCTCTCATGCCACTGTTAATTGCAGCAACACTTGGTACCCTAATGGTTCTTGGAGGTCTATATCTGCTGATTTCAGATATGATGGCAAACGCTTCTGGAATGAACAAGCAACTCTTGAGTATTGCTAGTGTCTTGGTGGTACTAACTATGGCGTTTTTCATTACTGGAATGGGAAGCAATGTTACTGTCATAAATGCCGAGGATTTAGATGTCGATTCAGAGGATGAATCATACACATTTGCAAGTGATGCTGATAAATTGGGATCGCAAAACGCTGCCTTTGAGACAGGAGCAACTGTTTGGCAAATGTCTCCAGTTACCTGGGGCCTTTCTCTTGTCTTAATTGGACTTGTCTCCTTTATGATGAAGCGTCCGGAGTCCCCAATGGAGTATGTCTTGCCTGCACTAATGCCGGTCGGTACGATTTTCCTTAGCCTCCCTATCATAAACAATCCAGCACTCTTTTCGATGGTTTTCCCTGTTGTTTTATTGGTTCACTTAATCATAGGCGGGCTCATGCTTAGTGGCAAGATTTCAGCACCAGGAGCGGCTGAAGGGGGTGCTTGAAATGGATCAATTAAAGAAAATCCTTAATCCAAAGATTTGGCTCATCCTCACCGCTCTAATCCACGCAGTAGTAGGGGTTATTTTAGACACGGATTGGAGTGATGATCCTCAAGTATTAATTGGCGGTTTCTTGTTACTTACATCTGTAACGATGTTGTACGCTGCTTTCTTCATGCATGGACAGGAGCAAGCAAGATTGGCAGCGGTAATCGCAGGTCCTGCTTGGGTATGGTTCGTTATTTCTTGTGCTATGGGTCTCACTTGGCAAATCGGTAGTGGTGATCCAATGGAGATGTCCTTTGCAACAGCCATCCCTCCTTTGATCATTTGGGGATTAGCTGCTCTAAGTGGTCTGCTACACGGTAATTTCCAAGATCTAATGTCAGGAACTGATGCGGTTGCAGAGATTTCCGAATAAGGAATTAGATCCAAATATCGTTTGAAGCTGTAAGTTCGCTTTCAGCCTCTCCTGTGTTAACGACGCCAGATGGTTCAATGAGCATCACTTTACACTCTTCGTGAGCGTATGGTCGATGTTTCACACCTTTCGGTACAACATACATTTCTCCTTGTGAGAGTTCCATTGTTTCTGATTCAAATTCAATGAACATCGTTCCTTCGATAACGAGGAAGAATTCATCGGTATCACCATGGTCATGCCAAACGAAGTCTCCCTTCAATTTGACAATTTTAATTTGATAATCGTTGAGTTGCGAGATGATTTTTGGAGTCCAATGCTCCGAAAAAAGAGAGAATTTTTCTGACAGATTTACTTTCTTCATATCCTTCCACCAATCGTCTCCAGTAGGAATCTACTGATTGGTTTTTCCCGTAAATTGCGAAGTATGGGTATATATCCCACTATGAATACCCGTCAATATGGGTCGAAGGGGATTGATAGTTTCCTTGATTTTCCTTTTCTTGGCTTCATCATGGTCGCCAGCAGTAGAAGATGCTCTTCAAGAACTTCCTGATGTTCAAGAAACGTTCTCCAACGATGTGAATGGTTCTGATGATTATACGGTTGTCTATCAGTTGGATATCCCTGATGAGGCTCAATACAACAATGATCCAGTTCCATATTCAGTAGATTCGAGTTCAACCATTGATTTCAACTTCGATCGAGTTGCTTACTATCTTGAATTAGAAAAGCCAAATGAGGCACGATCCTGGGTGTTTGTCTCTTTCCCTAGTATTACAACACGTGCTGATGAGTTAGGAGTTCCAACCTATACTTCTGGAATCGTTCACAATCAACTTTTGACAGATGTTGAAATCCAATCCAATCATCCAAATCTATCTTCACTTGGCGTGATTAACACTGGAGTCATCGAGTTTTGGGGTACGAATTATCAAACCTCAAACTCTCAAGGAGTTCCAAACGGCAATGATTCAGTTTATGATTTCGCAGATTCCCAATGGGGTTCGGATTCTGCTGGTTATGGAAGTATGCAAATTCACGACTATGAGTCAGGTCAAACGCTCTTTGCCTACAATGCCTGGGGCGGTTCAAACACAGACGACCTTGGCATAGGAAGCAATCCAGATCAAGAGGGAAATCCTGACTGGACCTTTGCTTCCAATGCAGCAGAATATACTCTGAAAAGTTTGACTATACTGGTTCGTTCAGGACCTACTCCATCTGAATTAATGATCACATTACAATCACCAGACGATCATCAAATTGTTCAACGTGATGATGACAACATGGGTGTCTTTCCTGTGAGTGGTTCAACGGAATACACGGTTGATCTTATTCAAGGTAGGTACATTACTCTCGAAACAGGTTTTGAATCAGAGTGGGTATCCGTCGCTGTACCGTTGAGTTCGAATTTCTATGGAACTCTTGAGGTTCCAACTGGCTGGCATCGTCTTGAATTCCGATTCATGAACGCTGAAGCTCAAATCGCTCTACAATCCGTAAACCCAGTTGGTGTGGGTGAAGTATTCATTGTTGCAGGTCAATCAAATTCAGCGAATTCTGGCGATACTCCACTAACGCCTACTGACTCAAGAGTAAGCACTTGGGGCCCGAGTGGCTGGCGTTTTGGATACGATCCACAACCTGCTGCAACAGACAACCGTGGTTCACCATGGCCAGCAACTGGCGATTTACTCGCAAGCCGTTATGATGTACCGGTTGGTTTCCTTTCGGTCGGTTATGGGGGGACACAAGTCGATCGATGGGTTCCAAGCCAAAATGACCTCTTTCCTCGTATTACTGATGCCTTAGATGCAGTTGAACCGAATGGTGCAAGAGCCATCTTGTGGCATCAGGGAGAAAGCAATGCAGGTGGAACCGCTGCTGAAGATTACGCACGAATGCTTGGAGAAGTTATTCTTGGAAGTCGAGAGCATGCTGGCTATGAAATTCCATGGATTGTAGCTCGAGTGAGTTTTGTCCCGAATGGAGACCCTGTAAAGATGGGGTGGATTATTGATGGTCAAAATTCAGTTATTGACGATGATCCATTGACCTTCCCAGGGCCGTATACTGACAATTTGAATGGTACGCAGTGGAGGTATGATACAATCCATTTCAACGAAGCAGGATTGCGTGAGCATGCTTCTCGTTGGGACACAAGAATTTCAACAGCTATGGCTGATATATTCCACCCAATTACCGACTCAGATAATGATGGTGTGAACGATGATGATGACCTTTGTCCAGAGACGCCGGTTTCAACAGAAGTGTATGTTGATGGTTGCAGCGAAGAGCAACGAAGCCCTGGTAGCACGACTGATGCAGATCAAGATGGAATTATGGATGCAGATGATGTGTGTCAACAAACTCCAGTTGGGGAATCAGTCTATGCTGATGGCTGCAGCGATAGTCAACTTGATTCGGATGACGATGGCGTTTCAGATGCTGATGATCTTTGCCCATCATTCAATGATGCCATAGATCTCGATTTCGATTTAATACCAGATGGTTGTGATGACCTTATCGACAGAGATAATGATGGTGTTTCAGATACGGATGACATCTGCAATAACTATGATGATACAATCGATGTTGATTTGGATGGAATTCCAGATGGCTGTGATGATTTGATCGATTCAGATGCGGATGGCGTTTCAGACTCAACAGATATTTGCAACAATCATAACGATGCTATCGATATCGATTCAGATGGCGTCCCAGATGGTTGTGATCTTCTCATCGATTCAGATGATGATGGCGTTTCCGATGAACTCGATATTTGTCCTGATTCGGATGATACAATCGATGTTGATCTCGATTTAATACCAGATGGCTGTGACACGTCCATTGAAACAGAAACCGAAATAGAAACAGAGGGAGAACAGGAGGTAATGAGCAGTGAGACAGTCAGGGCAATTGCACTCATTTCTGTGCTCATTCTAATCCTTCTCCTCCTGGTTGTATTAATTCGAAAAGGCAAGCCACCGATCAATAAAGAACACTCGAATTTCGTAGACAAACAATACAAAAAATTCTAACGGAAATACCGATAGAATCGCAACCTATTGTGTGATTTTCATGTGGAAATGGTGAACACCTTTCTCATGAGTTGCCGAGTATCTTCCACGATGATAAAGTTTGGATTGGAGTCCACGCATGCATCCTTCAACAACCGTTTGATCTTGAAGCTCAACCTTATCGAGAAGAGCACCCGCTCCTTTGTTCAAGAGTTCAGGATTTCGAACATAACTTTTGAACAGAACAGTAGTAGTATTCACACTCTTTGGAACAATAATATTCATGGAAACCCCCCAGGGATAAATGTTCATCATCATGTTCGGATAAATCCACCAATAATAGGCTGCAATACGTTTTCCAGCATCAATAGAACCGTCAGG
This sequence comes from Candidatus Poseidoniaceae archaeon, assembly GCA_022425185.1. Lineage (GTDB taxonomy): Archaea > Thermoplasmatota > Poseidoniia > Poseidoniales > Poseidoniaceae > MGIIa-L2. Next base: position 4,998 of record JAKMFY010000008.1, read on the forward strand.
GATATCAAAACAGACATCATCTTCATTTGCCATTCCAACCTGTAAGATTGCATTCTCAAAGCATTCTGTAGAATATCCATCGTTGGCTAAAGCGTCGTTTAGTTCTGGATGAACAAACGGAATATGAAAACCTTCCAGATAATTGTCAACATAGAGAATCCAATTTGCGTTAATGTCCCATTTACGATCCTTAGAGACATCATGTTGGAGATTCAAATCTTTCAACCACCTGTCCATTCGTTGTTCAATTGGCTTCAGCATTGTTTCTAATTTCAAAGAAGAATTAAGAGTTGTAAATTCAAACCCAAACCATTCTTTGAGTTCTAAAGAAGGTAGATCATCAGATGGAGATGGAAAGTTTTCGACATTCTCGAATCCAGGCATATGTTTCAGTTCTCCATTTCTATGAAATGTTCTTCCATGATATGGACATTGAATCGATTTTCCATCCTTTTTTTCTTGACACAAGAGCATTCCTCGATGTGTACACACATTTGAGAGAAGATGTTTTTCAGAATCATGATTTGTTCGAAGAAGTGGTTGCTTCAAAAGCGATTCAAGATGTGGAACTGGAGTCATTCCGGATGTAAATTCACTTTCATGGCCAACGAATTGTAGACTTTGACGAAGTCTTTCCATCTGCTTTGAGAAGTGCTCTTCGCTGGTATAAAATTTGGATGGCAGAGTCTCCGCTTTGCGGATATCGGTATCGATA
>JAKMFY010000032.1 GCA_022425185.1 Candidatus Poseidoniaceae archaeon
GTCTAAGCATATTGCACAATTCCCAGTAATTTCTTTACCATATCGCTTGACCATATTTACGCCTCGTGTTGTTCTAATCATGATAGTTATTGAATGTATGAATGAATTGATTCGGATATGAGCAAAGGGTCAATCCGAATACCGATTGCTCAGGTATTGACAAATCAATGGGCTTGCAGTGGGTCTTGTCAGACGCTACCCTTTGCTACTCCTGTGTATCAATCGTTATGATTCATCCCAGACTCGATAGCCGTCGTCGGTTGAGTACCAGTGTACTCCATCGTTGGTGCGGTACCAATGGGTGCCATCAGCATCATTTTCCAACCATTCCCCATCTGGGAGATCTTCCCAGGAATCAACCTGCTCTGGGTCGGCTTGAGATTTGACTGAAGAGGTGAGGTCCTTCTTCGCTGCAGGTGGAGACGATCCTGTCATTTCTTCATACAGTTCTTCCTCTTCTTCGAACCAATCCTCATCTTCATTTCTTGAACGCTTTAGAAACCGGACCACAACAACTGAAAGAATTAGCATGAGAATTCCCGCTGTTCCAATCAGCATCGTGTTGCTGTTTTGTTCAGTTTTGGTTTCAGGCACGTATGTGTAATTTTCAATCTGATCGCAAATTGAGTTGGAATTCAAATCAGGCGGCGTATCGGTCTTGTCGAGCGGGTCGCTCATGCACTCATCTTCAACGGTATCAGACCATCCATCATCGTCGTCATCGATGTCGGCATTGTTTCCAATTCCATCGTTATCGGTGTCATTGTTTTCAGTAGAATCCATCGGAAACATATCTGTCTCATCGGCATATCCGTCGTTATCGTCGTCTAAATCAGCATAATCTCCGATTCCGTCTCCGTCACTATCAATCTGCTCAAGTTCATTGAATGGAAACAGATCTGTAAGGTCACCAACGCCATCATTGTCGTCATCAATGTCTGCATTGTCCCCGATACCATCCAAATCATAATCTGACTGTTCGCTGTCATCAAACGGAAAAGCATCATCACGATTGACCACTCCATCATTATCATAATCGGTTCGATTCTCATAGTTCTCGTCCAGGCTGATTTGTAACATTTCATTGCCCGCCCGTACGTGTGCCTTGGATTCAGAATAAATTGGCAAGGAACCCGTTGAGCAGCTGAGGCCATTTTGTTCGCATTCGTGCCCGTTGTAAAGTTCGCTCAAATACCAAGAACCGTCGTGAAGACCTGCATGCATTAGAGCAGATGTAGTGTCATTGTGGCGTCCATAAAACAGATGGACATCTCCATTGTGATCAACCTCCAATGAACACAACATTCCCGTTTGAATTGACGAATTCGCACTGATGGTCGTGGTTGACCATTGAATCGGAACTTCGTTTGATGCAAATTGCGTCAAGGAGGTTGAATTGGTGGTGTACATGAGTGATTCTTTCTCCGTATCGTAATGACAAATGTGGAGCTGTTCATTGAATCCTAATGCGGAGGAATGGGGAGCAAAACTTCGACGATCATCAGACCACATTGGGAGAGCAACTTCACTTGCGATGTCAATTTCGTTCCCAAACCATGCTGTCGAGTTCGGGTTTTTGACCATCAGTGCCAAGCCATCATTGTTGTAGTATGTCAGGTACAATCTGCCTTGAGGGTTCATCTCCAAGAATGTGGGAGTTAATTCGTTGCCATTCCAAGGCGTTGATGCAATTGTGATGTTCACCGTTTCTTCATTTTCCAATTTCCAATGCTTGATATGATCAACAATGCTTCCTTCGTCGAGTCGATGGACGTATGTCAAATGGACTTGAACACCGGTTTCAACCGCCAATTGAAGCGAACCGAAACTCTCAGCCCACCATGAACGTTCTTCCGTTGAATCGGAAATGACAACCCGATTCTCCCAACTCGAGCCGTTAAAATAAGCGTAATGAACGCTGTGGACTTCGTAGCCAGCACCCAAAGGATCGCTTCCATAGGTCACCCAGGTCTTCGAGATATAGGCTAAATGGACATGCCCGTTTTGATCCAGCGTTATGGCATGATTCTCAAGGGTGCGACCTCCAAAGTTAGCGTCGCTGAAATAATCCAATTTTTGGCCATCAAAAACAGCGTAAAATGAGCCGGCGTCGGGGTGTGTGGACCGACAAGTATAGTATGTGATTTCAGAGGAAAGATCAATCGACTCACAATCGCTGTTGGATATGGGAAACACTTCAACATCCCATGCACTGTCTTGAGGTTGAGAATCTGAATTCAACGTCGTGTTACTCTCATTCAACTCATTCAGCCGTGTCATCCCTACCGACAGTGATAGAATCATCAACAAAGAACTGAGGAAAACTGCTTTCAGCACCTTGTCGCCCATAGCGCCAATTCCGTGCCTTGATATAAAAATCAAATGATGCAAGGGGACCTTCCAGTCTTGGCAATAATGCCCTGCTGAAACCAAGATTCTGTATTTCAGAAGAGAACTCGAAAACCAAAGAGCACAGACCTTGGTTGAGTCTACATTAGGTACGATGACTAAGCAGACGGCCCCCTCTGATTCGGACATATGTGATTCCAAGTGTAATCATGACTATATGTTGGCAATTGCACAATTAATCAATGTCAAATGAGGGCGCTGCCTTTATTGCAATCATCATTATACCAATCATTGGAGTGATTGCTTTTGTTTTGTTCATTTTATGGGCCATATCCTACGAGATGAAGCGTTCAAAGAACATGAAAGA
>JAKMFY010000055.1 GCA_022425185.1 Candidatus Poseidoniaceae archaeon
TATTTGGTCCAGCCATCAAGGTGATATTGAGTTCATCACAATCATTCTGACCACATGCAGTTTGACCATCATTATCATTTGTCCAGTCCCCCTCAACAAATATGTTGAATGAACCTCTAAACAAACCATCATCTTCCATATAGATTCTTTTTGCAAGGATAGGTTCCATTCTAAATTTGATGTCGATATCAATTAGCCCATTTTCGACTTCTTCGGTGTAAGTTTCCATTGTTGTATTTTCAACGACATCAAAGTGAGTCCAAGCCTTTGTATTGGAACTGTTCCAGTACATGTACAGCGTTTTGTTCTCTTCAGTGGGTTGTCTTGAATCTTCTGCAGGGTCTGCTTGTTGAACAGCAACGTTTCCACCAGCTTGTACTGGTACTAACATCATCAACGCCATGAAGACGGCTAGGCATACACTCTTGCGCATGTTACTGCGTGTATGAACAGAGATATGAGTTTATTGAGTAAGTGTTTTATTTACACTACTCAGTCAAATCGATGAATGTCGATGTTTCCTTGACCGCCAGATTGATTCATCTGTTGTTGCTGTCGAGTGAGTTTCAAAGCGTTTCCAAGTTTATCTGGTTCGAGTCTTGGAGTACGCATGTCTGCGCCTCCAACTCCGGTGATAATAGCCATGACCTTGATAGTATCACCAAAGGTTGGGTCTTGTCGAGCACCCCAGATAACATTGGCATCTTCGCTTACTCTTGCAGTCATCAAATCAACAACTTGGGAAGCGGATTCAAGCGTCATGTACTGTCCGCCAGTAACGTGAATTAACACGCCGGTTGCACCATCGACATCAACATCGAGGAGAGGGTGATTGAGTGCTTCATGAACAACTTCTTCTGGTCCACGATCTGATTCACCATAGAGCATCATCGTCACGCCACCATTGGCCATAATGGCTCGAATATCGGCGAAATCCAGGTTGATTAAGGAAGGCAGAGTAATGGTCTCAACGATTCCTTTCACAATCTCTGCAACCAATTGGTCCATGATTGAGAATGCTTCTTCCAATGGAAGGTTTGGAACGTAATGTAACAATCTATTATTGTCCAGAACAAGAACTGCATCCGCAACTCTTCGGAGTGATTCAAGGCCTTCGAGGGCTCTTTTCATTCGTTGTCGACGTTCAACATGGAATGGTGTTGTTACGATTCCAACAACAAGAGCGCCTGCAGACTTTGCTTCTTCTGCAACGATTGGACAAATACCAGTTCCTGAACCGCCTCCAAGTCCACTTGCAATGAAGACAAGATCAGCACCGTTAACGATACGTCGAATCATTTCTCGTCCTGCTTCTGCACAACGACGGCCCATGGATGGATCTCCGCCTGCTCCAAGTCCACGAGTAATGTGGCGACCGACAAGTAGTTTCTGAAGAGAACGAGTATTGTCGAGATGTTGTTTGTCTGTATTAATTGCAACAGTTACAGCACCTTCAACACCAAGATGTGTGATTCGATTGAGTGTGTTATTTCCAGACCCACCACAACCGACGATAAGGATTCGAGGATTCGGTACTCCGAGAGATCCGACCTCTTCATCCATGAGTGCAGTTGCACCACGATTGATGGCTTCATCACGAAGACCAGCAACCATGTCTGCCAGTGCTTTGTCATGCATATTTTTTGCCGCCTTTGTGCTCGATGAGCTGGAAGAACTACTGGGTCCCATCCCTACACTTCCTGATTTTCCGAGCCCTCTCTTCTGACTATTAACATCCACCCTTGAAGCAGAGGTAAAAGAGTCGATTTTTGAGGTCGCATGCAACCACCAAAGCAACCTCTTCCTTTGTCAAGGTGTGGTTCATTTCATACACGAATTAAAAGAACAGTAGTTCAACCGAAGAACGTGACTGTTTCGTTGGTTTGGTTGAGAAGAGACCTACGTCTCTCAGATAATCCTGCTCTGGCTCAGGCTATTTCAGACGGTCGGCCAATCCTCTTCCTTTTCCACCTTGACTCAGAGCGTTTGGGACGTCACGATGTCGATGGCACTCATATCCAATGGGAACTTGATTGTCTGGACCGGTTGAGACATGATATCGAGAGCCGTGGTGGCATCGTTTTATTCCGGTTTGGGCACGTGCTCAACTCCTTGAATGAACTTAATGCTGAGCATAATTTACACACTATCTATGGGAACGAAGAATCAGGACTACAATGGTCTTGGGAACGTGATAAATCGGTGGCCAAATGGTGTCAAGAAAATGATGTAAATTTCGAGGAGTTTCCATCTAATGGCGTCGTCAGACGCTTGCCTTCTCGGGACGATTGGAAAACACTGAGAGATCGTCGAATTGATGCACCCATCATCGAAGCGCCTCAAAGGATTTCATCCGTCAAGGCCCTTCATTCCGATTTGATTCCTCACGCAACCACATTTGGATTAGAAGTGAGAGAACTTCAATACCGTCCAGAGCCCGGTGAAACAGCAGCGATGGATACACTGTTTTCATTCCTTGATGAACGAGGCCGTGGCTATCGAAAAGGTATGTCAAGCCCAATCTCAGGGGCATCCATGTGCTCACGTCTGTCCCCCTATCTCAGTTCTGGATGCATAACCATTCGACAGATTTTCTATCATACAAGACGCAAACAGCGTCGTATCAAAACAAACCCACGCAGCGCTGAGAATAGAGGCTGGAGCGGAAGTCTATCTTCGTATCAAAGCCGACTGGCATGGCATTGCCATTTTATGCAGCGACTTGAGGCTGAAGCAACGCTCGATGAACAAGCCATGAATCCCGAATTGGATGCTCTACTCGTTCGTCCTTATGATGAAGAGAAATTTCTAGCGTGGGCTAATGGAACAACAGGCTGGCCATTCTTCGATGCATGTATGCGTTCCTTAAGAGCAACAGGATGGATTAATTTCCGAATGCGAGCAATGATGCAATCGGTTGCATCCTATACACTATGGTTACCTTGGAAGGTTACAGGTGCTCATCTTGCTCGACAATTTCTAGATTATGAACCAGGGATTCATTGGTCACAGATACAAATGCAATCCGGTGTCACGGGTATCAACTCAGTGAGAGCCTATTCCATTCTGAAGCAATCAAAAGACCAGGATCCGGATGGTGAATTTATCAAACGATGGGTTCCTGAATTGAAGGATGTACCATTGGAACATATTCACGAACCGTGGCTCATGTCTCAAGAAGAACAAAATGACGTATCTTGCGTCATTGGAATCGATTATCCCGAACCTATTGTTGATGAGAAGGTTACCCGTAAGGAAGGAATCAGTCAAGCCTACAAAGCCAAAGCGGACGTAGAGGCGAAACTGCGGTCGAAAATGGTCTATCTCGTTCATGGAAGCCGCAAACGTAGCCGCTTCCAACAAGCATCTCATCAAAAGTAGATTGAATCGATATCATGACGATGAGAATAAATAGAACGAGGCGGTCGCAGGGACTACCTCACTTAGCTCAGTTGGTAGAGCACCTGACTGTAGTTGTGTAAACAAACCGTCTCAGCAGACATCAGGGTGTCCCCGGTTCAAGTCCGGGAGTGGGGACCAACTCTCTCCAGCATGAGTTCCTCATCACTCCATTCTGGAATTGTCTTTCCATCCGCGTTCCTCTCTGTGTTCCTTGATGAACTCCTCTCGGGTCCAGACAACCCTGTCGCAGCA
>JAKMFY010000084.1 GCA_022425185.1 Candidatus Poseidoniaceae archaeon
CCAAAAATTGGAGCACAACCCCACTTCCCAGTTCCTGAGAAAGTACGGTCTTTGCATGCTCGTGACTGGAACTTAGATCATCCGTTTGAGTGGATGGAAGCAAAGAGCCAAATTCAATGGAATGAGGCTTGGGAAGTTGCAAGACCGTGGTTCAAAGATCCTAGAGTCCATCAACCTCAACGAATGTTTCATCCGGAAGGATGGGCTGCTGGAGAACTGGATTTAGTTCTAAGATGGGATGGTAACATTCGTCTCATTGACATCAAATCTGGCCATTCAGGGGGACGGTTCTCGGAAAGCCTCCAGCATCAACTCAGATTTTACGCTTGGCTCTGGGAACGAACTCATGATCAGAACCCTGTTCAAAATATGGAAGGTTGGTATCTATCATCGAAGGAAAGAATACTCTATCAAGCGCCTAGTAAAGAAGAACTTACATCGATGGATGAGGAGTTTTTCTCAATTAACAATATTATGAGAACAATGGGAGAGGGCGCCTCGATTCTACCAGCGATTGCAGAATCTGAAGAACCAGATACCACTCATGCATGTGATGGAGAGTCTGCAGGCTGTGGCTGGTGTTCTTTAACGCATTCAAACATGGATTCGGCTGGACCAATGGATGATGACCTGAGAGCAAAAATGATCGAAGGAAATTCAATATCATCTCCATGCGTTCCTCTAGGAGAAATCCCTTCTCGGGTGAACGTTTCTGGTCAACTGATTGCTCAATGGGGCCCTTTACCGAACCACTTCAACGAACCTGTACTTGGAGCTATGCTCCGTGCTGGTGAGGCTACGATTGCTATTGAGGAAGCGGAACCGGGGGCATTTCCACACCTTCATGACTCTGAACAAGGTGATGTCATCATTGAAAATGCCCTACCTGGGGTATGGAGAGACCAACCTAGGCTGTATGTAGACCAACACTCCAATATTCGAATACGTAACGAAGATGAGCCAAAAGGAACCCGGATTGGCCTGCTTCGAACGAGAGCAAATGTTGAGGGAGTTGTCGTAGCAATACGCCAACAAAATGGAGTTCGTCTCGATGGGAAACCATGGTCAATGCTCAGTTTCCATCTCTGGGATGGCGAACATATTGTCGAAGTCGTAGCTTTTGGTTCTGCAATAAGCGAGCGTCTTCGATCGATGCGGCCTGGAAACAGACTCCGACTTATTGGTGCAGAACTGGGCTGGAGAGCCGGTTTAATCCAACTTAGAATAGATGTCCGTAAAACAAGAATCGAGCATCAGACTCCAACCTTTACGACCAAGAGTATTTGAGGGGTGGATTTTACCACTTCGTATGCCTGTTCATATACCAAACTCTGAATCAGATTCCATAGGGAATTTCAACAGGCTATCGGCGAGCCAGGTAAATGCTTGGAAAGCATGTCCTCGACTGTGGTTCTATGAGAAAGTGCGCCGTTTAGTTATGCCGCAAATTCCGATTTTATTTGTTGGTAGAGCCGTCGAGGAAGCCATCTGTCAAACTCTGAAAGAATCTCCTTGTTTGGTCATGTCCTCAGCACCTTCAGATGTTTATGCTCCAACGCCGCTCGATCATGAAGGTCGCCCAAATCGTGAACATGAGGGTTCTTGGCCAGCAGAACAACTCCTTACTCTTCCTGAAAAACACTGGCCACAGAATAAGGACCAACTACTCGCATGGGCAACAACAAGAGTTAGAACTCATCTAAATGCTTCATTGGAAAATATGAAACTCGAATGGTCAAAGCACGATAGAAAGGCTGGTCGATGGGAAGATGTGGATGTGGAACGCTGCCAGATGATGGCAACTAATGGCATTCTGATGCACATTAATGAAGTTGAAAATTGCCTCGAAACGGTATCAAAAAAGATTCTAGAGGAATGGAGAAACGGAAGCAGAACTGAATGGCCTGCACCCGACGGCCGAGGATTTCAACTTGACCAACATCCATTATCCCAGGACGGAGATGTGACTTGGATTGAAGCATGGGAAATATCTCGACCTTGGTTTGTTGACCCGGATGCGAAACCATTCTCAATGAATGCAGTTCATCCAGAACATTGGTTTCAAGGTGAATATGACTTAGTTTATTCATGGGATGGAACTATTCGGATTATTGATATCAAAGCATCCTTAGGAAATAATGATCGTTCTGGAGATTACGTCAAACAGTTACGTATGTACGCCTTTTTATGGTGGCATACGCATGAAAAGAAGCAAGAAGTAGATGGATTAGAAATCTGGTATCTCGCTGCCAATAGTCAGAAAATGATTGAGAAGCCAACCATTGAAGAAATGGATGAAATGGGTTCTGAACTGAAAGAACTCTGGAGTCAACTCAGAGAAGTTACTCCTGATATCGAACAATGCCCTCCAAAGCCAGCTCCAATGCGTTCTTTCGAACCTGGTGGAGTCCCGTCAGAGAAGCCTGTAAAACAAACCCGTTGTGAACGATGCGATTGGTCAATAATCTGCCCGAAAGGTACTGGGCACGATGACCATCCTCACGGTGGAACATATCAGTTGCCAGGTTCTTATGCTGAGATTGAAGGCGACCCTATTGATGAACTTGAAGACCGACATGATATCATCGGACATGTTCACACCCTCATTCATTCACAATCTGGACGTGCCCCCCGGATCACGATCACTCAATCCAACAATGCTTTTGCAGATGTGCAAGTCAAGGCTATGATTCATTCAGATGGAGCACCAACCATCCCTGAGGGATTAGAAAAAGGAGATCTTGTACGTGTTGAGAAAGCCATTTTCCAACTCAATTACAAAGGAGCGATTGTTCTGAAAATAGATCCTTTTGCTCGAATTGTCAAATTAGACTCAGATGAAAAGGTTACAATGAGCCTCCTCAAACCACGTGCGCGTTGGAATATTATGGGTACAGTCGTCTATAGAACAGAGAAAAGAGGCGAATCAGCACGAGGAGAATGGTGTCGTAAAGGATTAATGATTCTCGATAATACAGGAGCGATAAAGGTCGAAGGGTGGCAGGCCGATTGGGGCCCCCAATACGATATGCTCGAACTCGGTGATACTGTGATCATCACCAATGTGGGCATGAATGGCTGGGCAGCATTAACAACTGGAGAAATCTATCGAGCATCAAGACTTCACATTGTAGCAGATAATTAGCCGCCAGATGATACTGTTGTAACGAGTAAATGGACATCCGAATTAAGAACTGTACTGTGAGGCAAGATTTTGTCATCATAACTCACAATCACTGTTGAAGGGAGTATCTTCGCAAGAACTAGGGCTTGTCGAAGTGTACTTTTTGGTTCAACTTCAATCGTACAATTGTGGTCTCGCCCTGCGAATGTAATCTCCATGATGATATCTATGAGGCATCATGCTTATGACGGTGGCGCACAGGCAAGAAACAAGCCGAGATCGCATAGCCCGGTATTGCGGTGGATTCGAAATCCACTGTCCCATGGACGCGGGGGTTCAAATCCCTCTCTCGGCGCCATCAGATGTAGAATGCATCAGGTTCTTCTGTTAATTCTCGTACATGATCTGCAGAATTCTTTGGGGCGATTGCGAGCAGTTTTTGAATGACTCCAGAGGTAACATCAGCTGGCAAAACAAGATTGAGAGACCAGCCCTCACTAATCGATTCAAGAAGGCGAAGTGATGCATGTACATCGCCACTTGCACCGACTGTGGTAGCCATAGCACAAGCGGAATGAATACCGAAAATAGGACCCATTGAAGCCATTAATGCAGACATCCCTATCGCTCCTCCCGAAGGTTGATCTCGACGTACGTCAACCCCTTTTTCTTCCATATTGACTCGATGGGCAGAGGAGGAAGCTACGACAAACGCTTCTTTCTTTTCAGGAGGAGAGGAAAGCCCAGCCAAAACAAGCATTTCAGGAAGTCCCGCTTTTGAAAATACTTCAAGTAATTCTTGAGTAAAATCATACTGATGGGAAGGGTCGCTTGGCTGGCCAGGTCCTGTTACAGTCATTATGCGTTGGCCATTCGGAGTCGTAAATAATGATGCATACAGATGAGGTGGAGCAAGCAAACCATCTTCATCCAATCTAGCTAAAGGTGCTAAACCTGGGTGGATAAATCGTGCCACTCTCTCTGCTTGACTTGATTCATTTAGCATCTCAATAGCGTTCTTTCCAACATCTCCAACTCCGGGAAGAGCAAACAAAAGAAGGTCAGCAGTTGGAAGGCCGTGTTCACTTGTAGTGTCGATAAGAAGTGGCATGAATCTCATACCCCACCGTTACGGAGTATAATGTTTGACGATGAAGACAGAAGAAGAGATTCATTCTTCTTCCTTGTTGCTTTGCCCAGCACGCAATTCTTGAATGGAAGCAAGAGTTGGTATGGAAGCACTCCATTCTGGAGTTTCAACATTGTTTAGTGTTCGGCGAATTTTCGCTCTGTGATCTTCTGGGGACCACTTTAACGGCGCAGCAGCTTGAGCCCTACCGCCACATTGAGGACATGTTATCTCAAGACACCATGCTTGACAAACTGTGCATTGTTGAAGGAGTTGACGCGCCATAACTTTCACTCTCTGTAAGCAAGGGCTGTTCCACCAGCATTTTCAATGACCGAAACCGTTGCCTTAATCGCTTCCGTCCACGTATCTTCAGCAGTCTTGAAATCAGGTGCCTTCAGTTCAATGCGATATTCTGGAGAACCATCATAGAAACAATTCACTTCTATTTCTTGTTCTTCGGAAGAGAGTTCCTCTGCAGCTAAAAGTGCTTCACGAATTGTTAAGACGCCGTCATTGGTCTCGACCGTTAAGGTCAATGTACCACGAATCTCAACAAATGGAGGGATAATATTCTCAACTGCAATTTCTATGAATGCTGCAATCCAATCGCCCTCAAATCCTGCGTCAACAAGTGTTCCTTCACTCATTGCAGCCTCTTCGAATGCTCCGTAAAGCGTCTCATAAGATTCAATCAATTGGTCGAGAAGTTCAGAAGCAAACTCTGGTTTCCATTTCTGAGCTTCGCCAAGGACTTTGAAGAGTTGAAGTGCTCTTTGTTCGTTCTTCCATTGTTGAAGGCGGTCACGACGTCTCTCTTCTGAAACAGATTTCAGAGAAAGTTTGAGGGAACTGCCATCCATGCGGCTTGGCATTACTTTGCAGATGAGACGTTGCCCTTCTCTCACAAACCTGCGGATGTTTTTGATCCATCCACTTGCAATTTCACCAATGAAAATGAATCCATCGACGCCTTCGTATTCGTCAAGAGTTACATCAGCGCCGTTTTGCTTAACGCTTTTGACAGATACAACGACAAGTTCTCCCTCTTCAGGGTAAACAAGGTCTGTTGACATGGAGGCTCAGCCTCCTCATTCCATTGTCTCTAAGACGGTGCAGCCAACGAGGTTTGCTTTTCCACCTGAAGGATTTGTCAGAGTGGCGCCACAAACACCACAGGAGATTACGGTTGTTGCTCGTGAAAACAAGATAGATTCGTTTCCACAATCTTTGCAAGATACTTTGATGAATTCGCCGGACATTTCTTTCACCTCATCGATCAATTAGTTCGAATTTCTTTGCACGCTTACATGGTGCGTAATGGGCTTTACCTGTTTCAGTGCAACGATAAAGAATGTTTACGCGCTTTGTAGGCTTTTCTCGACCATCCGGTTTAGGACGTGGGAAACCACGGTATCCACGCATAACCTTTCGGAAACGGCGTTGACCCCAGCGAAGCTCGGAGGCTCGCTTCTTCTTGACACGCTCAACAGTGTGAAGAGTGTGCTTACCAGCAGACGGACTATATCGCTTAATTTGACGAGGCATCTTAACCATGTCTTCACCTGAACGTCTTGGCGACAATCGACGGGTATTTATTGCTGTCGTAAGAGAATTCCAAGGCAATATGCCCGACAGGAAGGGAAAATGCAGCGATATTGATAAGTCTAATCCCACGAACTACGGTCATGCAAGACGAAATCAAAGCGGCATTGCTCCTTTGGATACCCCTTGCTATTGCATTTCTCGGCATTGCTATGCAATTCCGCCGCCAGCACTCCTTACAGAATCTTGGCAAGGGCTGTCTTATTCTCGGAGGGAGCATATATCTGGCTTCATTCTTGACAGTTCCAGAATCACCATCTGCTGCATCTTCTGCGTTAATTGTAGCAATCCTTCCAGCCCTTTTGTTGATTTTTGTTGGGCTATATATTGCCACGTTCTCTGGAGATATCCCTGTCCGTCGATTTAATCCTAAACTGAGGCCAGTTGGCCTATTGCTCTTCATTTCAGGATTCGCACTGTTGGAAACAATGAACTGGTCTGATGAACCGTGGTTGCCTTCTCTCCTTTGGGAAGGTGAAACCAACAAGTATTGGCTTATTTTTCGTCCAACGTTTCTACTCGGGATGAGCAGTGTTCTATTGTGCGGCTCGTATGTCATCAAGCATATGGGAGAAAATAGAAACGACGCATCCCGGAATATGTTTATTCTGGGAATATTTTCGTTTGGATTCCTTTTTCTTGGGCTGTATACCGACAACGCCTACACGACAACAAGCCAATTTAGCACATCTGTGTGGTTAGCAACAAGCGACTTGTTTGGAATTCTGGCTGGACTCGGACTCTCAATAATCGTATTTACATTAGCAATTTGGCAATATGAAAGAAAGCGTCCTGGACTTGACAATTTGATCCCGCCATCAAATGAACAACTCGAATTAGCAGCTGAAGTTATTCGAAGCAATATAGGAGGGGAAGAAAATGAGTGAGGGTCCCAAACAACGAGTCATGCTGATAGCAGGCCTCATTCTCATTCTGCCTAGTTTGGTATTGACAATAGTTGGCACTTCATCTGATGCCGATTTGTCAAGAGGGTTTGCTCGTTTTGCAAACGCATTTCTAACCACATACACCCTTGCATCAATCTTTTTGATCATTAATATGTTCAGGTATTCAAAGAGTAGAAATGAACCTAAATCGCCATGGATAGGAATTTCCTATGCAGCAATTTTGGGAATTCTCGCATCCGTCCTCCTTACATCACAAGGCGGATTTTTGTTAGAGGATAACAGTGGCACTAGGGCTCAAATCTTAACAAACGTCGTACACTTTATTGTAACAGCTTTGGCAGTATTTGTGGCCGTAGCAATCACGATCTTTGTGGCGTTTGTAAACATCACATCCAGAAATGAAAACAACGATTGAGGAATTTCTAGGGTATTCTCTTAGCGTTGCCTTGATAAGGAGATGGCAGGTGGCTTCGACATCGAGGTGAGTATATGTCAAAGGGTACACCATCAATGGGTCGTCGTCAGAAGACAACACACATCCGCTGCAGACGCTGTGGAAGAAATGCATATCACAAGCAGAAAGGTGTTTGTGCATCGTGCGGATATGGGGCAACTGCTCGCATGCGCACCTACAGCTGGAACAAAAAATCTCACCGTCCTAAGGCTTGAACATCAAGCGCAATGAATACAAAGGCGCCGCGACTGTCTCGACACAGGGAACCACATGTGCGGCATCATCGGAATAGTTGGTCGACACGGTTCACACGTGAACCAAGCACTCTATGATGGCTTGACTGTGCTTCAGCATAGAGGTCAAGATGCTGCTGGCATCATGACTGAACACAATGAGAAATTCAATCTTCGAAAAGGAAACGGTCTTGTCTCCGATGTATTCTACAAGCGACATATGCAAAAATTGCTTGGTCACGTTGGCATCGGACACGTTCGATATCCTACTGCCGGGTCTTCTTCAACAGCAGAAGCTCAACCGTTTTACGTAAACTCGCCATATGGTTTGGCTTTGGCCCATAATGGAAATCTAACCAACAGCGAAGAAATTCAAAAAAGCCTCATTGCTGAACATCGTCGGCACGTGAATACAACAAGCGATTCTGAAGTTCTATTGAATCATCTAGCAGTGCAGTTAGATCTTCAAAGCGATCAGATGAGTATCGACGGAGAACCATTTCTTAATGTCGATTCCTTCTTTGACGCAATTAGCGACGTTAACAAATCTGTTCGAGGAGGCTATGCCTGTGTTGGAATAGT
>JAKMFY010000123.1 GCA_022425185.1 Candidatus Poseidoniaceae archaeon
GGGCTGCTGTCACAAATGAAACGGTTCTAGAAATAATATTCCCATCACGCCATGCAGCCAAAAGCGGTACTCCTTGTCTTACTTTACATCCCATTGGAGTTCCGCACATTGAACAAGATTCAATTCCCGAATTTGGTGGGAAATCAGGATATGCTCCTCCACCTAGTACTCGCTTAGGCCCGTGGTGGAGATTGTTGAATGAAAAATGGGTTGACCAATCTATTCCTGACTTCTCATTATCTTTAGAAGTCACTCACCATGGCCCAGTAACAGATGTACCATGTTTGTTCATAGAAGTCGGATCAACTCAAGAATATTGGCCTCATGAAGGGGCTGCAAGCCTTCTTTCAGACATAATCTGGGAGGGCCTTGGCCTGTCAGAAACGGATGAAATAGGAAATTGGGATGCTCAGAGCCATCACTCACATCCAGTTTTGATTACATTGGGAGGTGGCCACTATGCTCCCAAAGGAAACAAACTGGGCTCTGAAGAACATGTATGGCTCGGGCATATGCTTGCAAATCATTCAATTCCATTCGGAACATCTGAGAATCCAGGAACTCTTTGGAGACAATCGATTGATGCTGTGGTTGAATCTACAAAACGATCTTTTCCGGGAGGTTCGGTTGTGGCAACTGTAGAAAAAAAATCGTTCAAGGGATGGCAACGTCAATTGATTTATCAACATTTAGAATTGATTTCAGTGCCAGTTCTTCGCTCTAAACCTTTCTTGGAAATGGTCAATAGTCTTCAGCAGAAGCAGTGAATCAAGGGGATAATTATGCTGTCAAAATTAATTGTGGCAATGACTCTTCGCATGCCTAGATGGTTTGTTCGCTGGGTGTCTCGTCGGTACGTAGCCGGTTCAACTCTTGACGACGCAGTACGTGTGATGCAACGTCTTCAGGCCGAAGATGCTTGTTTTACAATAGATGTGCTCGGGGAAGAAATCTCATCAATGGATGAGGCGAATTTTTTTCTTGAAGAATACGTTCGAGTAATGAATGCAATTGTTGAACACAATATTGATGCCAATCTGTCAATAAAACCTACAGCGTTTGGTCTACTGATTGATGAAGTTAAAGGATTTGAGAACATAGAGTCCCTTGTTCGACAAGCGTCAGAACATGATATGTTTGTCAGGCTGGATATGGAAGATCATAGAGTTACAACAGAGACCATACAGGTTGTTCTCAAGCTTCATGAAAAAGGACTCACGAATGTGGGCACGGTGTTGCAGGGGCGTCTTCATCGCACACTCGAAGATATCTCGGATGTTGAAAGTGAGCTTGGGCCAATGGCGGATTACAGAATTTGCAAAGGAATTTATCTCGAACCTGAAGAGATTGCATATACTTCTCGAAAGGATATCAGAAAAGCTACGAATGATGCGATTAAGGAATCCCTAGTAAAAGGAGCATACGTGGGTATAGCATCACATGACCAAGCAGTTGTAGATTTTTCATTAAACGCTCTCGATGAACTCAAAATGGGACCAGGGCATTCAGATTCCCGATCAAACGCTGGTGGTGTAAGGAAAGGAAAAGGACCTGGTTATGAATTTCAGATGCTTCTTGGCGTCTGTGGTCCACTGCGTAGAAAACTAGCCAAACAAGGCCATCGAACAAGAGTGTACATTCCTTATGGTGAGATGTGGTATGAATACAGTATTCGGCGGTTACAAGAAAATCCAACGATTGGTCTTCAGGTAGCTAAAGCATTCTTGATGCCCTGGTCGAACCGACCATGATTAGTTTCGTCGTCGCTTCTTGTCTCTACGATTGGTTGGCTTGACTCGCTTCTTGATAATTTCTTTCGGAAGAATTGGATTAGGATTGAATCCGAGTTTTCCTTCCTTCCAAGCTTGTCGACGTTCCCGTGGTGTTTTCGGAGCGAAACGTTCTGGTCTCGGCGGCTCATGGAGATACATTCGCTTGATCTTTGAAGCATCTACAGTTCCTCTAAGTGTTCTTCCTTCTCCAGTATGAATCGCTCTGATTCTCCATGTTTGATGTCCGATCTCCATCAATGTGCTTGCTCTGAATGTGGTGCCTTGTTCTACGATGAGAACGTCTGGAGTTGAGAATTCTCCTCTCGTTTTTGTGATCTTAACACGCAGCATGTCTTGTCGAAGAGCAACTGCCCGAATGACTTTTGTTGCTTCCATTGATTCTGATGTTCCTTCTTTTGATTCTAAGCGAGTAATTCTCCATGCCATATCATCGTGTTCAAAGACATCTCCCAAATCAAGCCATTCATCAGAATCGAGGTCAATTGTTGCCATGTATGAATCAGGTCCGTCTGTTAACATAAAAGGGACTCTCTTCAATGGTGGTGGTCGGAATTGCAATTCATGAACCGATGTGCAATCATTGCATCGCAAAAGGTAATCTTTGCCTCGGCCCATCTCTCTTTCTCGAAGAATATCATGACCGGTTACATCGTCACATGTTGGACAAAGTACTGCATTCTCAAGAACTTCTTCTTCTTCGAAAAAGTCCTCATCCTCGTCAAAGTCTTCCATCGGTCTCATGCAGCCCTCGATGGATGACACCTTTGAAGGCACCGCATCTGACTTGAACACAGACTTCAAAACAAAATGTGGACAGCATCTGTCAATGAGCGAAGTCAAAAGGGAAGATGTCCTTCCTGCACTTCTCCTAGCTGATGAGCAGAGGTCTAGAGATGAGCCTGAAATCGCCGCCAATATTGCAACTCAGTTAGAACACATGGGACTTCATACATGGTCCATTTCAGTCATAAGACGACTTAGAGATGCTATTGGCCGCCTGTCCCCCTCCTCAGTTTTAGAAATCGGAGCAAGTATTGGACATAGATCTGCATGGTTATATGATCTTTTTACAACCCAACAACCGAAGAAATACGATTTAGTTGAACAAGGAGCAAAATTTGGAGTCATTCTTTTTCGCCTTCAATCACGATATGAAGCAGCACCTTGGTCAAACATATTAGTTGGGGAATTTTCTACTCTCTTAGCAGAAGCCAAAGCGTGGTCAATGACAATGAAATCTGGTGTAGGAACTGGTGAAAAACGCCTCGATTTGACCTACGATGCCATTATTGTTGATGACCAACCAGAAAAGGTGGCCTCCACAATATCAGAATCACTCCCTTTGCTCACTCAAAATGGAGTTCTGTTCACTGTCGAACCTCCTACCCCAACGGGTGAATATGATGAACTCGACGAAAATGAACAAGCCAAAGTAGATGGTTTTAATGACTGGATAAAACTTATCGAAAGAACAAATTCAACACATCATATGGCATTTGTTCCGTTGTTCGAAGGTACTTTAGTCGCCTTTTTCAAACGCTAAATTACGACTCAATGGCTTTATCTAACAGGGCTTGAATGTCAAGTAACCCATATCCATACTTGTTATCGTGTCCTGACTGGCTTTCTTGAGGAGAAACTGTTTGCATCAACCAATCTTTGACTTGGTCGATCGTGGATACATCACTTGAGGTACCGTTACTGGCAAGTTCTGGATTTTGTTCGAGCAATAATGCGATTGCGCCTGTTACGAATACAGTCGCAGCACTGGTGCCACTTGAAGATGACCACGTTCCTTTATTGTTCAGCACAGGGACTTCCTTAGCAGGTGCAACAACTTCTGGCTTTTTGTCAGGATCATTTCGTGGTAATTGGAATGGGAATAGACTCCCTCCATTGTTTCCAATGGATGATTTTGCCCATGGCCCTCCTGATTGAGTAACTCCTCCAACGCAAATTACGCGTCGTTCACCTCCTGGAGATGCTACGTCCCCATCATCATCTTCTCCACCGTCATTTCCTGCGGCGGCGACAACGAATATTCCTCGAGTTGTTGCATCAGCAACTGCGTCCTCGATTGTTCTTCCACCTGAATTGAGGAATGGGAGTATGTCTGGAGCGCCTCCGAGAGATAGTGAAATGATGTTCGTATTCATATTGATGCACCAATCAATGCCAGCTGCGACATCTTCCTCATAACCAGAACCGTTTTCTTGCATTACCTTAGCAACGTATAGGTCTACATCAGGTGCTATTCCGTCAAGCCAACCATCTGCGATAAGGATGCCAGCCATATTTGTGCCATGACCATTGTCATCATAGGGATTGGTTTTACCTTGAACCACATCTGTCCATCCTTTCAATTCATAGCCCTCGAGGTCTGGATGATCAAGTTCAATGCCCGTGTCTACAACACATACCTTCACGCCTTTTCCAGTTAGGCTAGAGGGCATCCTGATGAGATCTTGGTATGCATCTTCCGAGTCAATCAATGCATCTTTAGGTTTAACAAAACTTAACGAATCTCCAACTATCACGCTGTAAAGAAAACCCGCAAGCAGAATGAGCATTATTCCTGTGCCAATACTGACAATCTTTCGAACAATGACGAGATCAGTTTCGAGTTGAGGATTCATAGCAACCTCTGGAATTGACTCTTCCATATGATTCCCTCAACTAAACGCATGAACTGCTTCGGAGAAGGTGTCTACAAACCTTCGGACATCCTCTTCTGTGTTGTAGAAATAAGCAGAGGCCCTTAGTGAGCCATTGTATCCTTTGTCATTAAACCATGAATGGACACAATGTTGCCCAGAGCGTACCATGACACCTGCAACTTCATCAAGTAATAATGCAATATCATGAGATGGAAGTTTATCATCGAGTAACAAAGAGCAGATTCCACCACGCTTAGAAGGATCTTTAGGTCCAATAATCGAGACACCATGTATGTCTTTGACACCTTCTGTCATAATTTTGTTCAGAGATTTTTCATGAGCATGAACTTCATCCATATTCAATTGTGTGAGATAATCAATAGCCGCACCTGTTGCCATCATGCCAGCGAAGTGACCGAGACCGCCTTCAAACTTTGAGGGAGGTTTTGCCCACTCAAGTGAATCATATGTTGATGAAGTAACCGTTTGCCCACCTGATTGTATTGTTCTCATATTTTCGAGTAATTCAGTTCTACCCCACAATCCTCCCATGCCAGATGGCCCAAGCATTTTATGGATTGAGAACGAATAGAAATCGATGCCTAGGTCTTGGACATCGACACTCATATGTGGTGCGGATTGTGCCCCATCTATGGAGACTAGGGCTCCGTAATCTTTTGCGATTTTTGTGATTTCTTTTACTGGAATTTCAACCCCATCAAGATTTCCTACATGACTCATTGAAACCATTTTCAAGTCGGAACCCGCTTGAGCACACGCTTCTTCAAATGATTCTAAATTAAACGTATTATCTTGATTAGAACGAACGATTCGATGATCGATACCTCGTTCTTGTTCTAATTGAAGCCATGGTACAAGGTTTGAATTATGCTCTCTATCGGTTGTCAGAACGACATCTCCCTTGTTCCAGTCCAATCCTTTAGCAATTTGGTTAAGGCTGTGTGTTGCATTTCTCGTAAATACAATCTCATTTACTGAAGGGGAAGATAAAAAATGAGCTAATTTCGTTCTTGATTGTGAAATCGACTTTGATACATGGGTTCCATAACGATGAACAGAACGACCACCACATCCGGGGGTATTGATGT
>JAKMFY010000127.1 GCA_022425185.1 Candidatus Poseidoniaceae archaeon
GATTGATAGGAAACAACGCCTCCGGTTTTCGCTACAAATTCTTCGCGTGGAGTTAGGTCGATTTCGTTGCGTGGGTGGACAAACATTGGCATAGAAAAACGCCTCTGTGTCGGATCTCCTGGGTTGACAACCCGATGGGTTGTTGATTTGAATAGCCCATTTGTTAGATTCTGAATCATATCTCCAGAATCTACGATTATTTGTTCATGATTTCCTTCAACATCAATCCATGTTCCATCATGGTCCATGACTTGTAATCCTGCAGCAGTTGCAGTCATAAGCAACGTAATCAGATTGATGTCTTCATGTGCAGCAGACCGTACCGCTCCATTGGGTGTGGATTCATCAAGAGGTGGATAATGGATGATTCTCATGATGGTATTTCCATCACTTGTCATTTCAGGCAACCATGTTTCTTCATGACCAAGATAGGTGCTGCATGCACTGAGGAGCATAGTTGATATGGCTTCCATTTTGTTGTAAAGCGAATCGACGTTTTTCTCAAAATGTGGTAAATGTTGACTCGGCCAAATGTTTGCAGGATATTTCAGGTCAGTTTCACTTCCTTGATTTCCCCTTCCCGTTTGCCAGAATTCTTTCAAATCAGGAGCCGGATTGTTCTTTGCATGTTCGATTCCAAAGGCAGTGTATCCCCTTTGGTGTGAAATTTCTGGGCGAAGATACAATCGCTTAGTTTCATCATTGAGGTCGAAGAAATATTCTGCTTGCTTGTAAGTTTCTTCAATGAGATTGAGATCGATACCATGATTCACTAAAGCGAAGAAACCAATGTCTGTGAGTGATTTTCCGACCGCTTCAATAAAGGCCGAACGTCGTTCTTCATCACCTGAGAGAAAGTCTTGCAAATCTGCAACAGGTAATGGTCTTGACAAAGGGTTCACCCCTAGTTGTCACGAAGTTTAGAGAGCAATCGAAGCATTTCGAAATACAACCACAGAACGGTTACGAGAATCCCGTAAGCGCCCCACCATTCTTGTTGCTTCGGAGCGCCCATGCGTACACCAGATTCAATCATTCCAAAGTTGGAAATAAGCATCATGGATGCAACGACAATGATGAACAAACTAATCCCTATTCCAATTGGCCCGCTACTGTGTAGGAACGGGATGGAAACTCCTGGGATGAACATAAACACAATACTGATCAGATAAATGAACATAATTGACCCTGTAAGTGAAAATACGATTTTGTTAAATGTCGGTGTTGGACGTATGATTCGCAATGAGTAAACTGTCAACATAGCCCCAATAACTCCAAGAGTTGCTAAACCTGCTTGAATAGCAATTCCAGGATACATCAATTCAAAGACCAAGGTCAAAGGACCAATGAAGAATCCTTCCATGAATGCATAAATCATGACAGGCATTTGAGGATTTGAAGGACGGGAGAACATAAGATACAGAGCAATTCCAATTGTACCAAACATACCTAGAAACATCATTGGGAGTAGGACGGCAGGGAGCATAAGTCCAATCACAACAGTACCAAGTGCTGAGATGGTCATCAATCCAAACAGAATTCCGATCTTCTGTAAGGTTCCTTCGAATGTCATTCGGTCGTTTCCGGAGATGGTATTCCAAAACTGTGGTTGAAATACGGGGTTACTTGAGTTGTAAGCCATGGCTTGTCTAGAGTGCGGTCCTTTGTGAATGTTACGCGTCTCAAGCCTGTTCAGACATCTGTTGTTGGTAGTATTCTTCGAGTTGGTCAAGACTCCATCCCATTTCCAAGTACTTCTCAATCATGGCCTCATCCCAACCCGGGAAACGACCAAGGTCTTGAGCAGATAGTGCACTTGAAGTTTCAGATGCTTGCCCATCAAGAACAGGCTGATCCCATCCTGCATCAGAACCAACAACTGCATTCAATTCTTCTTCTTCAATCCAATCCTTCACTTCGGATTTACTTTTGCGAGTTTTAATGATTCCATTTGCCGCTCCTATGAGCAAGATCGCTCCACCAAGCATCAACAGAAGCATGAAGATTTCACCCATGCCTTTGTCAGCTTCTCCACTGGAACTCCCAGCGTTTTGATTCAGTTGTGCAAGGGAACAGCCAGAGAGATCTGTTGATGCATCAGGCAAGGTGTCAGGGCAGTCATCATCAACATCCAAGACTCCATCTCCATCGTCATCGAGTGATTCATTTTCAGTATTGTTTGTTTCGTTCCCTGTAGGTTCTGGCGCGATACCGCCTAGATCACAACCTAAAG
>JAKMFY010000143.1 GCA_022425185.1 Candidatus Poseidoniaceae archaeon
CCTCAAAAAAGCCGTCATCCACAATTTCCGATTGGCGGTAGAATCAATTCAAGAATGCCATCCTAAGAGCCCACAAGTTTCAGAAGTGGTTTCGAAACATCTTGAGGATTTTCCCGAGGCTAGAGTCCTCATATTCAGCGAATTTCGAGATACAGTGAGTCACCTCGTCGAAGACCTGAATACGATTCCAGGAGCAAATGTAGATCGCTTTATTGGCCAAAGTAAACGTGGTAAGCGACAAGGTATGACTCAGAAACAGCAGCTCGAACAACTCGAACGGTTTCGTGAAGGTGAGATTAATGTCCTTGTAGCCACCTCTGTTGGAGAAGAAGGCCTTGACGTGCCATCCGCTTCAATGGTTTTGTTTTATGAGCCAGTTCCCAGTGCAATCCGAGCCATACAGCGGCGAGGACGTACTGCCCGGCAAAGCAGTGGATCTGTGCATGTTCTTGTGGCCAATAACACCAGAGATGTGTACGTCCTTCAGGCATCCCAAATTAAGGAAGCCAGAATGCACAGTGTTTTAGGGCGAATGAGGGATATTACCACATTGACATCTGACCGAATTGCAGATTTATCTCTACCAGAATTTACCGTTAAATTAGACGATAATTCTATTTCAGCAGGAGAATTCCTTCTCTCTGAGATTGCGAGATATAAATCTATAGAAGAAGAGGAAGAGGATTTGAAAGAAGAAATTAAAGATTCCAATAAAATTGAATCCAGTGATCCTAAGGATAAGAAAGTATACACTCGTTCAAGAGGTCAAAAGAGTCTCTTTGAATTCGGTTCTGGAGAGAAGTCAGATCCATGGAAGCCAATATTAGATGGGCGAGATGAACTCAACCGCCAATAATCTTGACACGAGTTCTTAGTTGAGCAAGACGGTCAGGGAAGTGACCTAATGCGAAAGCAACTAATTCTGCAAGATGAATTACAGGCATTGTTGTATCCTTTCCAGTAACCTTTCCTGCTTTCACTTGGTATGAATCGAGGTTAGCATGAGAGATCGTACAGGCACTGACCATGAGTTCAGCTCCTGATTGCTTTGCATCTGAAAGGACTGCAGCAGTCATCTTCATTGCCGTCTTTTCGTTGGTAAGTAGACTCGGTGAACCAACACTTTGGCATTTGGAATCGTATTCAACTGGAGTACCACCAAGTGCTGTGATGAGATTCTCAAGGTAAGAAGGGTTGAATGCATCATCTTCGCTGCAGAATCCATCACGTTGCATGTAAGGACCGTAGTAACCAGCGATATCCATTCCCAACGGGTTCAAAACTGCGGCTCTTATTTTATCAAGACCTATTTCTTCTACGAGAAGATGGAGCAAGTGGCGGGATTTTGATTCTCCCATGTATTCTATGTTTGAACTTCGAGCAATGAGATTGTTCAATTGTGAAGCAAGGAGCGGGTCAGCAGCCATTGTCGTTGCTGTATCGCAATGAATACTGTGAGATGTAGCGCATGAGGTCATGATATCCAGACCCTTTTCTTCAGCAAGTGCAAGATTGCGAGCTGCCAGAGCGTGTTGTAATCGCGGTGATGCTTGTCGGATGATGTTTCCACCATCTGAAGTTGCCTTAGGCAATTCAATCAAATTGATCCCGAGCGTCTTGCAGAGGGGTTGAATGCAATCCTCTACTTCCATCATTGCTCCTCGAGCAACATTTCCGGGATAATATGCCACCTGCATGTCTTCACCTCAGAACCTCTGGTCAAGTTCATTGAACAAACTCACAACTTCGTGGTGATCATCTACTTTAGAATTGATCATGCTTGGAATTTTACCGACACCTGCTGGCGGAAGTAATAACGCCTGTAGGCTACGAATTGGAGGACCGCCAGTACGCGTAAATCCAAGCATCATTCGTGCTGAAACTCCGGAGAATACGTTAGAAACGAGTCCGATTGGGCCCAATACTTGTCGATAGAGCGTGGTTTCATTCAACTTACCAGACCACTTGACAGAGCGACCGTACCACTTGACGAGACGTCCGTGGCGACCAGCGTTTTTGTATTCAGTCAGCAATCGACTTCTTGCGCTGTTGAGTGTGTCCGCAACCAATGCTCCAGAAATTCCATGACGTGCGATTGATGACGGATCAGTTTCGCTCCATACTCCACCTTGTTCTTGCAAGGTTGCAAGAAGTTGTGAACGGTGTTTCAG
>JAKMFY010000184.1 GCA_022425185.1 Candidatus Poseidoniaceae archaeon
GCTGATCGCATACAAAATCAACCGCTTGATCGACAAGAATACATTGCTCCAAGGCCAGTAATGAATCCTGTGAGAGCGCCAATCGACAATGACTTGCTGGATGACTTGGACATTGGAACCAAACAAAACTCCTCAAGCCCAGGCATTGATACTTCCTTCTTGGATGATCTCCTTTGATACCGTGATGCTCAAGTCATAGGGATGACAGGTCATGATGTGAGCAGTATGCAGCGACCTCCACGTTCCGCTGTTTTTACGACATTGAGATTTTCAAAAGAACGAGGATTGTTTCTCTTTGATCAACACTCAATTCGTTTCCAAGAGCATGCTAAGAGACTCAAAATCAACTTACCAAGTCAATGGAAAGAGAACGTTCTGAGCCAAGTGATGGAATTACAGCCTAAAATCCAAGATGGACTTGTACGAATTGAATTTACTTCCGAGGGCTCATGGAGTATATCCAGCCGGGCATATTCAACGAGAAATGAAGCATGTGATGCGATTACGATTTCGGCGAAAATATGGCCAAAACGAATCGCAGGAACAAAACACGCAGCGTGGAATGTATATCATGAAGCAAAACAAAAAGCAGAGAACTCTGGTGCTGATGTTGCATTATTTGTTCATGAATTCGCCGTTATTGATGCAGATAGGGGCTCTCCGATTTTACTCGATGAAGATGGAACGGTTTGGTACAGCTCATCTCCTCAAGCAGTTGACGGAATTACACTACATTCTATTTTATCAGAACTGAAATCCTCGGGATTCCCTGTTCAAACAGGGAAACTCAACGAACGCATGGTTGCCCGTTGTATTGAATGTGTCGTACTAGGTAGTGGGCTTGGGGCCTCAACGATTGAATCGATTGATGGGGAAGAAATTGGAGATGGGACGACACGGTTGACGGATTTGTGCAGAAATGCAATAACACGTCTCGAAGAAGATCCCACCTCATGGACTGGGGTGAGATGAATCGAACCTCTTCTTTCATTAAGGAATTCATTGCAATCCCAAGGATTGCTGGGGGAAAATGCCTCCAAATTTGGTTCTCCGGACGAAATGATGTTACTTTCTTCGGGCCCAAAGAGCCACCTTGCTACATTTTCTCTTCTCTGTGGACCCAGTACGAATCGAATTATTATTCGGCAACCGTCCATCCAAACCGCTCCTGCATTGCCTCCTCATTCTCCGTTATTTGGTGACATTCGTTTGACAAGTTCGTCTACACTGACCGCTGAAATGCAACAATGGAATGGGCATTCCTGGGAAGTAAGAGAAGAATTTACTTCAACTACAATATCGGATATCCTTCGATACTTTTGTCCAAAAGAACATGTCTCGTTCGATGATAAATTGGCTACTGTTCCAATCTCTGGACCATTTTGGACTGGTGCATTCTCGTATGATCTGGTCCAATGGACCCAGCCCATTGGATTACAACACCCACCCAATGAGGGTGAACTTCTTTCCGTTCTGTGGAGAATTGACAAGTGCATTGTTCATTGCAAAGAAACTGGTGCGATGAAATCGTACTCAATAGATGGACAATGGAAAGAATTAGCAGATTTGTGCCTTTCAAATTATGAAACGATTGACCTGGTTTCATCTGTGAAGCCTTCTCATTTGCCAATTTCAAATTGCACTGATGAAGAGCATGAACGAATTGTGGAAACAATACATTCAGCAATTAAAGATGGACAATTGTATCAACTCAACTATGGAAGATCTTGGGAAGGGCAGGTTGCATCTGAACCATGGGACGTTCTGTGTCATTCCGTTTCTTCAAATCCAGCCCCATTTTCTGGTTTCATTCATGTAAAAGACGAAGATTTAGCACTCATATGTGCATCTCCTGAATCTCTTCTCTCCACGAATGGAGATGTGATAACAACTGCTCCAATTAAAGGAACTAGGCCAAGAGGGGCATCCCTTGCAGAGGAATTACTGTTACGAGAGGATATGATTTCAGATCGTAAGGAACGTGCAGAGCACAGGATGCTCGTTGACCTCATGCGTAACGATGTTGGAGTTATAGCAAAACCGAACCAAATATGGATTGAACGGTTTGATGTCGAAACATATGCGGAGGTTCAGCATCTCGTTACTCGTGTGAAAGGACGAATGAAAGACGGTCTTGACGCATTCGATGCATTTCAGGCTGTTTTCCCTGGTGGATCGATTACCGGTTGCCCTAGAACTGTGGTTTGTGCTGCAATCGATGAATTAGAGAAACAACCGAGATCATTTTGGACAGGATCACTGGGATGGTTTGAAACAACAACAAACATGTCGTCATGGAACATAATGATTCGAACTGCAGAATTGAAAAAGGATACTCATGGATGGAAATCAAGAGTGACTGCAGGGGGAGGGATTACAATTGAGTCAAACCCAAAGTCGGAAGTTGCTGAAGCTAAATGGAAGGCAAACGCATTATTGAGATCTTGTGGTTGGATGGATGATGACCGCCTTTCTATCCCACGCGGGGACCTCTCAGTTCATTCCCTACCGATTGAAGGAGAGTTAAAATCAACCCCGAGTTCGAACGAGATTTTTACTACGGAATTCAAACAAGATTCTGTACTGCTCGTCGATAACCTCGACTCATTCACATACAATATTGCTCACATGATCTGCGGTCTTGGATATGATGTAAATCTCGTGAATGGGCGGGGGATTGGTAATGATTCAGCAAAAGATATCATCGAACAATTGAATCCTTCACACATTATCCTAGGCCCAGGCCCGGGTTGGCCAGAAGACAGCCCACTGACAATGGAATTTGCAAAACTTGCTGTCGCGGGTAAATTGCCTCCTATGCTTGGGATTTGTCTCGGCCACCAGGCTCTTGGCCTCGCAGCAGGTTGGCCGTTGATTCAGAGCCCATCTGGGCCAGTTCATGGTACTCCAGTGGAATGCTTGCACAATGGAGAAGGTCTCTTCTCAAATCTACCTCGCATCAAAATGACAAGATACAATTCTCTGACATTTCTTTCTTCAGATAATCGAGATGATTCAACAGTGCTTATTGACGCAACCGATGCAACAAAATCGCTTGTTCTAGCCATTCGAAGTAAAACCTATCCTGTTTTCGGTGTTCAATTTCACCCAGAGTCTGTCGGAAGTCAATCTGGAACACTTATCCTTGATGCTTTTCTAAATTACGGAGCGCATGGTTGAAATGACGGCAGTCGGTGGGACGGACTGAGGGAGAGAGATGCCAACCTGTCGCCTATGTTCCGCAACCTATCCTCGTGAGTTCTTCATCCATGGAAATGGGCCTAATACCCAAGTCTGCACTCGATGTGGAGTCGAACATGGTATGGTCAGCAAGGATGATGCATCAAACCTCTATGATGATACGCTCAAATCTGCGCGATTAAGTACAGTCTCTCGTCGATATCGGCCTTTCCTATACCTCTCTGTTCTTTGGGGACTTTACATCACAACTGTTCGCAGTATCAGCCCTTGGGGCATGTACATGTTGATCATGCTAACATTACTGACACTCGCATCACTTGTACTCTTCATAACAAGTGGAGCAAGGTACACCAGTACACTTGCAAGGTTGACTCCTGATTATGAGCGACCTAAAGGTCACTGATTCAAGATTTTGAGTGAATACGCAGAACGTCTCCATCGGACAGTTCATGTTCAGCACCAACGATTCGGCGTGTACGTCCATCAACGCCTTTGATGAAACCATCTCCAAGATCGCTGTGCACCTTGTAAGCGACCTCTTTGGCTTGAATGCTCGATTCAACAACTAAAGCGTCTGGTAATACGTTTCCATCCCCATCAGTCCAATGTGACTCATCTTGGACAGGGTATACGACGATTCGATCGAGTTCGTCGAATAGGACCTTGTCGAGCAATCGGTTAAGTCCAGTATCGCCCATATTTGTCAACCTCTGTTGAAGCATTCCTAACCCCTTAGCTTGTGCTTCGCTGAGAACGCTTGGATCTGAAATTGTGAAGGATGATTCACCTGAGGTATAGTCAATGAATCCTGCTTCATTCGCCTTACGTAGTGCAAACTCAGTCTCTGCCGAACATGGAATGAATTGAGGTAAAACTTCAGAGAGATGTTCAATTACACCATCTGGTGCAAGGTCAGCTTTGTTTCCTGCAATGAAAAGTGGGAACAGATGAGTACGAACTGAAGAGGCGAGAATGCTTAGAATGTCATCCGACCAATCCCATGGCGAGGTCATATCGCCATGTTGTGAGAAGAAGGCATCGAATGAGCGTTGACAAATACTCTGTGTTGCACCTAAACCTGATAATCGGTCGTGAAGGAATTGAACAAATCCTTTCACCCCTTCTGCTTGTATTTTCCGAGCACCTCGTACCCAACCATCCTTGAGAAGAGAAAGAATCCATGCATCTAATTCGTTTGTTAAAAATGAAACTTCAGCTAGGGCTTGCTCAATGGCTTCTTGTTTGGATTTGCCTGCTCCTATTGGATTCCCTTCAGCATCGGTTGTGCCTGCAACATCAATGACCTGAATGAGAGCATGACATTCTGCTAAATCTGACAGGAATGCGTTTCCTCTTCCTCTACCCTCGCTCGCTCCGGGAACAAGCCCTGCTACATCTACAAGCATACAGGGAACGTATCGTTGATGAGATTCGCAAGAACCTGTACGTGGTGTGCAGATGCTTCCACCTCGTTCCGTGGACAATTCGACTCTTCCCTCCTCTTCCAAACGGGTGCGAAGTTCACCACAAGGGCAAGGAAGACGGCTTGGGATGAAGGAAATACCGACGTTAGGATCTATCGTACAGAACGGATAATTCGCAATATCAACTGAGATGAGTGTAGATGCTGCAAAGAAGGTTGACTTCCCTACATTGGGTTTTCCAACCAATCCAATCCGCACGGACAGCCCGCCTAGAATTACTCTTCTTCAGAGAATGGGTTTGGTCGAACTCGAGCAATTGCAATATCTAATTCAGGGAGGTTGATTTTACCATCACCGTCTAAGTCAATCATTTCCATGAGTTTCATCACGTCCCACGGAGGGAGGTCTGCGATGTTTGAGTTAATGAGTGCTTGTTGTAATTCAAATCCATCGATGTTTCCTGAATCGTCCAAATCAATGGAGCTGAAGAATTCGAAGATGGTCATGCTCTTCTTTTCCAAATAATCAGAAAGCATCTCAAGTTCGGTTTTGACAACAGGGAACTCTGTGATTTCATCGTTATGAAGGGTTGAAGATACTTCGATTATTTCGACTCCTCCTTCGTCTTCAACATCGGCTCCAACGACGAGTACAGTGTCTACGCCAACGCCTCGTTGCAAGAGTTTACGGATTGAGGATTCACCAGTTTGAAGAGAATAGCGAGCAATGTCTGAGGTTGTTGAAGCGGTCGTATCTGTTTTCATTCCACCGACTGAGGTTCTAATGAGATTCATGAAGAGGAGAATGATACCAATAGATGCAACATAGAACAAAACTGCTGCAGTCAGACTAAATCCGCCATCCGTCATTACGATATCTTCACTCCCAGATTCGAGAAGTGCTTTTTCCGTGAAGTCTCCCATGATCTTTGCAACTGTGGAAGTGATACCACCAAAAGCGACCAAGAGGGTGGTAAGAGATGCGGAAGAAGAAGAAGCTAATTGGCGGTTTGCAGCGAGTGGATAGGATTCACAGATACAAGCAACAGCCATCAATCCACCCACAGTCCATAGGAATCCAATATCAACGGTTGTAGCCATGTCATTGAGTGTCCCCATGCCGATGAAAACATCGAGAGAAGTGAAATAACCTCCAATAGCAAAGACTGGGAATGCAATCATTGCAAGAGTTGCTGCCATAGCACCAGGCCGAGCGACGACCCCAGT
>JAKMFY010000188.1 GCA_022425185.1 Candidatus Poseidoniaceae archaeon
ACCGTCTCCTAAAGATGATTCTCCACTGATCTTTCTTCTCTTGGCTAGCTTGGAGCGTTCGTGAACTTGCACCAATGTATCGGAACCATACAAGCCACATGAGTAAAAGAACAATCAGGAAACCCCATTTGTACACAAAGTTGTGAAACTCCCACATATTGTTCAAGCAATCTGCTTGATTTGGATTGTCGAGGCAACCGTCCACTGCGATTGGATAGAAGGCTACGAGCCGTACGATATTGAGGACATATACGAGGGCGCACATCACGCCAACTGCTTTGAATCGTTGACGTTGTGAAACTCCGTCCGTCATTAATACAAGCGTAGAAACAAAAATCATTTCATGAATTCCTGCACATTCATCGGATACGTAAAGGCCGACTGAATCGAATTGTCCAGGAAATGATTCATGATAGAAATCGATTCGAGTCATCCAACCGCTGTGTTCGGATAGTACGGAAGCAGATTCACCAAACATCAATTGTGTTACTTCGTTCCAAATGTATGCTTCTGTAACCTGAATAAATGCGAGTGTATCTGATGGTTGTGTAATGAACCAGTAGAGGGCTTCAACTGCAAGCAAAGCCAGTGGAATCTTCCCATATTGAAGACCGAGTTGGCCAACTTCGGACCAACTCATGTCATCGTTATGTTTCGTCGAGGCGGAAGCAGCCATCGGTCAGTGCTTGGGGCTGCTCCACTTGAACATGTTGTGTATCGAGAAATTATTCTTCGGATGTGTTGAAAAGGTGAATCGTTTGGCTTGTATATGGATGAGCCAAAAAAGGAGGCCACACATCGTCTTGATGTGCTCGGTTTCTTTTGTCCTGTCCCTGTTTCAGAGGCGAAGCAAGCACTCTCTTCAATGGTTGAAGGGTCTGTTCTAGAGGTCCTTGCAAGCGACCCTGAGACACTCCATGATATCCCGATGATGATCGAGCGAACTCCTCATCATATCTTAGACGTTAAGGAAAGTCAAGGTGAATTCACATTTTTAATCGAGGTTATGTAATGGAATCTGATGTACCAAGTTCAGCAAAATTACCAACAAAGTTTGGTTTGTTTGACATCCATGTCCATCACGAAGAGAAAACAGGTCTTGATCACGTTGCATTAATGATGGGTTCGATGGAAGGTCCAGATCCAGTACTTCTTCGAGTTCATTCAGAATGTTTGACTGGAGATGCATTCACTTCGCTTCGATGTGATTGTGGACCCCAGTTAGATGCTGCATTATCTGCAATAGCAACCAATGGATACGGCTGTCTGTTGTATCTGCGTCAAGAAGGACGAGGTATTGGCCTTCACGCTAAGATCCAAGCATACCATCTCCAAGATAGAGGTGCAGATACGCTTGATGCCAATCTCATGCTTGGGCATCCTGCAGATGGAAGAGATTACGGAATTGCTGCTATTATGCTCTCGAGTCTCGGAATCGATTCAGTTGCGCTCCTTACGAACAATCCTGACAAAGTCAAACAACTTGAGAAACATGGTATAGAAGTCGCCAAGCAAGTTCCACTTATCGCAGGCGTAGGTGAAGAGAATTTGGATTATATCCAAACAAAAATACGCCGTATGGGTCACATGATTGACTCATCTGAATTGGAATAAATGGGGCCGTGGCCGGGAATTGAACCCGGGCTGGCAGAACCACAATCTGCCGTGCTAACCCCTACACCACCACAGCCATAGGGAATTAGCCGTCATGAGCGAGGTATTTCAACAATCCTACGGACAATCGAGAAACCCGTTCATTGAAATGCTACCGCTGGATGTGCAAACCATGCGAGCCAAGTTGACTTCCGTCTTTCTCTGTGTGATGTTTTTCGGCGTACTCCTCGTACCTACGCTCAATCCAGTAGGTGCTCGTAGCGTCCATGAAACGGCAGCATACGATTTGTTTCCACAAGGGGAACTTACCAATCCGGAAGATTGGTCGCTACAGGCAACAACATCTTTCACTTCTCAGCCGGCGACATACACCGATGCTATGGTTGCAGATCAACGAATAACAATGGTTCACCAACGTCCACAAAATCTCGACACGATGAGTTACTGGGGTTCAAACAGTCCAACTGAATCCGATAATGTAGTCGGTTCTCCAGATGGTTTGTTTGCTTGGTCTACGGGACCTGTCATGAGTGTCAATGGATTTGATTTCTCAGGTTCAACTCAATACGTTATCACATCGGTCGATGTTCTCGTTGCATTCAAGATTACAGATTCTTTGAGTATTGATTCAGTTCGACTTTCGATGGATTGGTCAAATGGAACAGACATCATGCGTACATGGTCAAACACCAACGGAGCAGTTGATTACATCAACAACTCTGCATATCGATTGAGCATAAGTTCAGTCGATGACTGGACTTGGTCGATGCTTTCGTCAATTGATCTGACCATGGATTATGTCTCAGTAGGTCAAAACGATGATGCTCGTCTGGAATTGGACGCCATTGGTGTTGAAGTTACAATGGAAACAGCTTGGTACGGTGGCGAAGTTGCTCAAGCAGTTGCTACAGCCTCAGGTCATGAATTGCCAGTACAAGAGATTGATATGAGCCAAGGTGAATACAACGGAATGTCTCTTTCCGTATGTGGATTAGAATCTACGGATATGAGCACCATTGGATCTTGGACCAGCGCTGCTCTTCAACGCCCAGCAGAACAGTATTTTGGACGCATTCACTTTGATGTAAATGAATCAGGCTCTGAAGGAAACGTAAGTATTCAATACTCAACCTCTGAAGACGGAGAATCATTTTCCTCCTTTGCAATGCATGACATCGATGCTTTACCAATGACTGAATATCTCAAAGTACGTGTTCTTACAGACACATCATGCATCACCTCAGTTCGAGTTGATGTCAATGACCCAACACTGAGTATTGCAGGTCGAATCTACGGAGACGGTTCTGGTATCGATGGAAATTTATCGAGATGGACTCTTTCTGTTGCTGGAAAAACAGTTGCTAATCTCCCTGTATCTGTTGGCCCATTTAATCATGTAATTCCAATTGGTGCTTACATGAGTCCCGGTGAAACTGATCTAAGCATTATGGTCAAGACATGGTTTACGTGGGATTCCGATGGTAGTGCAAGTACAACTGCATTGGAAGTAAATTCTATAGATGTGAGCGGAGGGTACGATATTTTCTATGATGAAGACCCAATCTGCCAACTTGTTGGAGACCAGCAACTCTCTGAAGACGGTGGTGGAATTTTCGTCCCATTGTTGACTCGATGCACCGATGACAGAACAGATCCAACACTCTTGAATGTGGAATTTGAAAATTCACAGCCTAATCTGGTCGATGTAAGTCTGGACCAAGGAGAAGTTCGAGTATCTCTTCTTTCCGAACAGTCAGGTTCAGCTCAAATTCTCATGACCGTTTCAGATGAAGCAGGGAACAGTCACGTAGAAGCGTTCAACATTATCGTAGATTCAATTGATGATGCGCCTGTTCTGAATGAATTCCCCTCATTGATTCGAGTTGAACATGCACTTCCTACAACAATGAGTTTCACGTGGTCGGATGTTGATACAGTACCTTCTGATCTCACGATTTCAAGTAATAAGACGTGGGTGGAAGCAGACCTGATTAACAGTTCTCTTCTCATTACAGCACCAACTCCAGGATATACATCGGTTGAATTGACACTTTGTGATGAAACAACATGTGTTGACAGAGTATTAGATTTGGACGTTCGTTCCCTTCCAGACTTACGTATTGAATCCATTGTTGTCGGTGAAGGTTCTGCAGATGGAACATTTGTTGAGTTGACTGAAATCGAACTTGGCTCTTACGTCACAACTCGTATCTATGTCGCTAACGATGGTTTTGTCAATGCTGAAATGGTCACAATTCGATGTACTGTGAATGGAATGGTGGGAGATATTGCAACCATCACCACTCTTGAACCTGGAGCAATGTCAATCGCTACGTGTGAATTCCAAGCACCGTTTGAAGGGCAATTACTCCGTATCGAAGCCGTTGTTGATGGTGGAGAAATCATCGATGAGGGTGATGAAACGAACAACGAGGGCTCAATGATTCTGGTATTGATTGAGGCAAGTGTTGCTGATGACGTCAGTTCAGATGAAGTCATGTCAACAACGACGATTTGGATTATCAGCATTCTTGTCCTTGCCGCTATTATCGGTGGTTTCACCTTCTTTGCTCCAGCAAAGATACGAAAGTATGAGTGATGAAATGTCGAAACCAATCCTCTACAGTTTCCGCAGATGTCCTTACGCAATGCGAGCAAGAATGTCCTTACTTGAATCAGGAGTCGAAGTTGAACTGCGAGAAGTAATTCTTCGAGATCGTCCTGAGCACATGATGGAAATCTCACCAAAGGGAACAGTACCTGTTCTTCTCTTACCAGATGGTACAGTTATCGAAGAAAGTCTCGACATTATGATGTGGAGTTTAGATGAAACATGGCTTGCTGGCGATTGGAAAGACCTTATTGATGTCAATGATGGAGATTTCAAGCATCATCTAGATCGTTACAAGTATAACAATCGTTACGAAAATGTCCTCTCATCCAAGGAACACAGAGAGCATGCAGTATCGATTCTCAAGACCTATGATGAGCGATTGTCCAATCAAGCATACCTTTGTGGAGATTCAATCAGTTTAGCAGACCTAGCTCTTTCACCATTTGTTCGCCAATTTGCAAACACAGATCGAGTATGGTTTGACCACCTTCCCTTCCCACATCTTCTAAAGTGGCTTGAAGGTATCCTCGAAAGTAATTTGTTCAAAGCATGCATGGTCAAACACAAACAATGGCAAGAAGGAGATGAGCCAGTTTTCTTTGGTTGAGTTGGTTTTCATTGAAAATATCTCGACTCCATAGACTTCTTTAGAACCAGATTGAAAACAATATCCGCTTGTCGGATAATCCCAAAATACACGTGAATCTTCATAATGGAGATGCTAAAGCGCCGGTTATTCCAAGACTGTGGGGGTCGTTCAGTTTTACTGATGGAATGGGTGTGGGGACATGTCAGAATTAAAAATACGAATAGAAACAGAAGAATACATCTACGAAGAGTACTACGAGGCTTGATTCACCAGCGACGGGGATAGACATTATCTCCGATCAATACCGCTGATGGTCGTGCGATTTCGCCTTTTTCCATTGTTGAGATATCTTTACTGTTGAAATTGACTTTAACGAAGCAGACTGCTTCGCCTTTGATGCTTGTTACCAAAACATTTTGTCCAACTGAAAGGTCACTTGGAATCGATACTAATCCTGGTCGAAGCAAAGGTGCGCCATGGGCCAATGCGGCTACTGCACTGTCTTTAACAACGATTCGGGGTAGATGTGTCATCAACTTTTCAATTGGATGGAGCATTCTTGAGAGTGCTTCGGTTTCGTTGCATTCTTTCCACAACCAAACTGCATCTGCAATATCGTGAAGTTGAACACAGTCTTTGAGGTCAAAGTTTCCAGAATCTTCTCTTCGAAGTTCTTTCAACGTAATTGGTTGATCTAATAACAAGCCCATATCTTTGGCCATTGTTCGGATGTATGTTCCAGCTTCACAGCGAATTCGTGTGATGATATGCTTTTCATTACGGTCGAGAACTTTGAACTCATGGATTCGTCGTGTTCGAACTTGAACACGTACTGCTGAAATTTCTGGAGGTACGTTGTAAATACGACCAGTTAGTTGTTGAATGACTTCATCCATTCGATCTTCATCGACAGGGGTTTTCATTTGGAAGATTGCAATATATGTTTTATCATGCTCAAGAATCTGTTTTGTTAAGCGCATTGACTTACCTGCCATGAGAGGAAGTACACCTGTTGCGAATGGATCGAGAGTGCCACCATGACCAAGACGTGTCAATCCGAGTAAGTCACGAACCCAAGCGGAGACTTGGTGAGAGGTAGGACCTGCTCCTTTGTCGAGAAGAAAGAATCCTCCTTCAAGTCGCTGCTCAATGGTTTTCTGATCTGGGTAGGTTCCTAGAGCCTCATCAGTGGAAGCTTTTTCGTCTAATATCATAGTTGCAGAACCCATTTTTATTCCTCCAATATGTCAAGAACCGAGGCCAGCACTTCTTGAGGGTTTAGGTCAGAGGCCATGATGATGTGTGTGTACGGTTCTTTTTGCTGAGGGAGCAACCCATACAATTCATCAAATCGTTGTTCATCAACTTTAGAACGTTTTTCATTGGCTTCAATAATGGAATTTAATTCTCCACCTTCACGTGCTTGAACTCGCTTTGCTCGTTCAATATCATCGACTTCTAGCCATATACGGGGTGCAGATAGGCCAAGCTTGTATGCCCACCATCCCGATAAGCGACTTTCCACAATTGATGGAGCTTCTGCATCGGTTCGCATCATTTGCTCTTTCAGTAAAGCATCGAGTTGTCGATCAACTTCGAGATCTTCTTTGCACAGTTGTCCAAAGTCTGCAAGACTCATATTGCGTCTTTTGGCTTCTAGACGAAACAATTCTCCCCCATTGAGTGAAGACCACCCTTTGGTCTCAGAAAGTAAAGAAACAAGTGTACTTGTTCCACTTCCTGGGTGTCCAGAAATGGTCACCTGAAGCATTGCTCACACCCATTCATGGTAGCAAACATTACATCGAAGAGAACGAGGTCCTTTCTTCTCAACATCTTCACTCATACACTCAGGGCAAACAAGTTCAGATTCAGATTTTTTGTCCTTGGGTTTTGTTTCTGTCTTAGCAGGGCTCTCTTTCTGTTGTTTCTTGGGCCCGTTTTTACGAGATTTACTTCGTCGATTCTTGGCTTGTTTTGATTCAGCAGCATCATCTGAAACAACCAGGTGAAGCAAAGGTTCACTCAATTTTTCATTGGCTAGAACGACTGGATGGTTTCTGTATCGAATCAATTTGATATGGCGGTCTACAATTCTGCCTAGCGGGGCACTCATGCAAATGTATGCACAAATCCATGCTGGGAAGAAGAGGAACTTATCGTCGAGTAAATCCCAACGCGGAGTCCATGGCAGAGAGACGTAATCGACTCTGAAGGATTCTACAGCAGTTGTAAGCCAAGCAAAGATACCTATAATGAAAATCATAGTGAACATCATTGGGCGCATTGCTCCCATTTGTACCTTCAACTGTTCAGGCATCATTTGTTCACGTAGCGTGTTTGCCTTTTCCGTGAGAATAGGATCGCGGCTCATTCGTCCATCGTTCATCATTCGACGAACTTGGCCTTGTCGGTGAGCGATGTGTGCTTGTGCGATAGGGTCCATGAAGAGGTTACGTAGCACAGTATTCATCGTCATTGAAAATGTACCTAGGATAAGGACTGTGATCACGAAATACTCAGTTTCAGGTAAGACTGGGGCAAGGATTGGATCTGCCATGTTTCCAAGAGCATTACGGATGTTCGGGTTGATAATGAGGAAACTCATCAGAATCATGACGAGCAACATTGTGAGCATCGAACCATTTGGTGGAGGAGGTGGAGGAGGGGCTGGTCGACTCGCCATGGTTCACCTGTGAAGCATAAGGGTCATGAAGGTTGGTCTTCCGTTGAATTCAAACGATAGAATGTAGTCCTCTATACATGCGCCGGAAAGAACCACTCGATGTTACCACGACATGGCAACACCCAGTTCCTATGCCAATGCCTGGAAGGCCGGTTTGCTGTACTGAATTTGAAGCGCTAGAACAACTGGAAAAAATCCAGATGACAGAACGTGTGATTCTTTGGACAGATAGTGAGCGCCGCACCATTTCAGATTGGTCATTTTTGGCAAGTGTACGCCAAGGTGTACCTCCAAAGGGAATCGAAGCTGAACTTGAGGCATGCCTTAAGCAA
This sequence comes from Candidatus Poseidoniaceae archaeon, assembly GCA_022425185.1. Lineage (GTDB taxonomy): Archaea > Thermoplasmatota > Poseidoniia > Poseidoniales > Poseidoniaceae > MGIIa-L2. The sequence continues at coordinate 7,836 of JAKMFY010000188.1, forward strand.
TACCCAACCGCTTGGCTCGCCGTTGATTTGCGTGATGGAGTCATTCCACCATCGACACACAAATCTCTCAATGAAGTGCTTCAAAACACAAAACGACACGTCATTGTTATCGTGAGCAGTTCCTCAGATCATGAGGAGTGGCCACAATGGAACTTACCGTTTTGAATCACTCAAAGGTATAGCCACATGCAGTACATGTATCTGCATGAGCATCGTTTGATGTTGAACAGATCGGGCAAGTTTTAGTTTCATCAGAAGATTCTTCAGCATCAGATTCAGCATCTTCTACAGGTGCTTCTTCCTCTGCTTCTTCGGTTGAATCTCCTGCAGTGAATGCTTCAGCAGCCGCAACAAATTCTGCCTTCTTTAGGTAACCATTGTCATCTAAGTCGAAGTTCATTGAGTGCTCTAGGAA
>JAKMFY010000197.1 GCA_022425185.1 Candidatus Poseidoniaceae archaeon
CTGCACAACACCGTTTTGATAACGATCCTATTCACGGCCGTACACTTGAAGAACAGCAGATACTTGCTTCGAAACTCGTAACAAAACCATCACCAATTACAGAAGAAGATATTGTGAAAACCTTTCAACAGCAACGTTCTGCAAAGAAAAGTAATCTCCTTCAAGCAGTAGCAAATAAAAATCAATGGAAGAATTCTCCACCAAAACCAGATGTTGCTCGATATATTGGTGAAGAAGCCTGGAGAGATGAAGATCTAGATGACTCTGAGTACCATACTGGGAGGACGGTTCCGAGTCAAAACATCCCTTCAGTCGATCGTTCTGATAGGGTCGGAGAAGATAAGAAAATGGTCGCTAGAGCAGATATACAAGCCAAAGGAAAGGGTGTAGATCAGGAGTTGTTGGATATCATTGAAGTAGAAGAGATGCATCAACAAAAGCAGAAAAAAGAGGATTGGAAATCTACTCTCTCAGATGTTGATGATCTATTAAATGATGATTAGTGTTTATCATTTAATCATAAAGGAAAAAAAATAAAACTTTTTTGTTTAGATTTTTATCTAAGAATGTAAGAAACCCTTTGTTTACCCTTCCCTTTAGATTTCTTTCCAGTAAATTCGATTTCTCCAATTTCAGATATGTTTCTAACATGTGTTCCTGCACAGGGACACATGTCTTGTTGATCACCGATGGTAACAACCCGAAGATCGTTGATGAACGATGGTAAGAGGTCCATATTCGTACGTTCCTGGGGCATTATTGCGTTAATCTCATTCCTTGTCATTTGAGAGTCTGTAACGTCTAATGCCTGCTTTATTTTCTGATTTACTTCAGATTGTAATTGTAATAACATTTCTTCAGTAAATTGAATTGGATGGAAATCGATTCTGGATCGGTCCGTATGTATTTGATTGCCAACGGTTCGAACTCCATCAAACAATTCGTATGCGATACCACTTACAAGATGTTGGGCTGTATGCATTTTCATGTGAGCATAACGGCGTTCAAAATCGATCAAACCAGTTACTTCGTCGCCAACTTCCAAATCAAGCACATCATCAACAGTGTGTTCGATGATATCCCGGCCACGCACTTCTGTAACATTCAATTGCCCATTTGGGCCATTAAGGACACCTAAATCCCAATTTTGTCCACCTCCGAGTGGATAGAATAGTGTTCGATCTAATGAAATTTTATTTTCTTGAATTTGAGTTACTGTCGCTGTGAATTCTTTCTCGTAAGCAGCATCGATAGAAGATAAGTACAGTCGTTCTGTTGTCATAGATTCATCTCCGTTAACTCTTTCCACAAGTTCATTCCACTCGAAAACCGTTGATCACAAGACCACATCTCGCGTTGAAGTGGAAGTTTTGTTGGGATTATTTCCAGAATCTTCGTATTCAGTGATTCTTTTTGACCACCATACCAAGATTCGACTAAACCATCATAGCGTTCAAGCTGGAGTTCGGAATCTGAAAAGTTCTCTATTTCGGTGTCAATATGTAGAAAACCTGTGGCAAATTCTCGTTCTATTTCATATCGAATACTTACGTCTGTGAGATTATGTTGGATAGCCCACGGAATCCAGGTATCTTGTGTTGTATCCACTACAATATCGAATGTATGCTCACCTTCCATTTGGCTCGCTCCTTTTATGTTTACAAGAATACCTTGCTGAGACTTTGTTGATGATGTGATTCTTGCTTTATTGAGAAGAACTACACCCCGTTTTGCAAGTTGTATGTTCATAGATTTCATAATCCATTCATGGCGATAACCCGTATCTTTACCTTCAAAACCTTGCTCGGTTTCAAAATTCATTGGGATGTTATCTCGATTATGAAGAAGGCTAGGCCAAACATTCGGTAAACCAAATTCTATGCTATGATCTGCAATGAGGACTTTGCATCCATTGTTCAAAGCTGAGTAAGCACATCCGTATGCAAGTAGACCTGCACCAACAATAAGAACTCGAATCGAATCACCGACCTAAGATTTCCAATGCGTCAACAGGGCAAGATGGAATACAGTGATCACAGTATGTGCATAATTTCTGTTCCACAATGGCAAGTAGTCCTTTCATAGAAAGAGCGTTGGTTGGGCAAAGACCAATACAAGCTCCACAACCGTAACACCGATCATCGTCTACGACGAACTCAAGTGTTCCCATGATTGTTCCACTGGACATCATCATATTTGTTCTTCGTTATTTCAAAAGGATTTTTTTACGGAAATAATTTCTAAAAGAAATCATCTTTATAATAATTGAACATGAAATGTGACACTTAGGATAGACCCCTTGGCTTCCATTGGAACACAATACTGCTAGGTAAAGAAACAACAAAACAGAAAAGAATAACGAAAACAACAAAATCCATCTGAAGATTATCGCGTATAGTGTATATTATTATTGTAAAAAAGGTATGAGAATTACATGATCATTTACGATAAAACCTTCCAGTGGAAACAATGGGGTGTGACCCACAAGTTCTTCTGTTCCTAACGAATCGTCTAAACATGGTCGTTTATGCACCAGGGCGTACAACAAAATATCCATCTTCACCTCCAGATGAAGGTTTGAGATACCATTACCTTGGTGGTGGTAACGAAGTTGGAAACGTAGGAATTGTACTCGAAGATCCAACTTCAAATCGTTTGTTACTAGATTATGGCTTAGCACCTACAAAACCTCCACGTTATCCTGATGAAGCACCGTATGTCTCTGATGCAATTATTACACATTCTCATATTGATCACCTTGGTATGGTACCTTGGCTAGCCTCTAATCACAATACTAATCTACACGCTACCGAACTAACTGCAGCGATTTCTGAAATGATGTGGTACGATTGTCACAAGGTCTCATCAATCGAACGCTATCCTCTTCCATGGGATAAGCGAGATATTGATATCGCGTTATCAAATTGGAATACACACAAATTCAACAGTTCTTGGGAACAAAATGATTGGAAGATGGAACTTCATCGAGCTGGACATATACCTGGTGCAGCAATGCTACATGTTGACACTGGCAGTAAGAAAATTCTCTTTTCTGGAGATTTTGATACTCGAGATTCACAACTAGTCATCGGTGCAAAGCCAGTAAAAACAGATGTTTTGTTTGTCGAAGGAACTTATGGAGGGCGAGATCATCCTTCAAAGGAAGAAGAAAACCTTCGTTTTATTGAGCGAATATCAGAAGTTGTACAAAGGGGTGGGACAGCACTCGTACCAGCCTTTGCGAATGGCCGGACCCAAGATGTAGTTATGCTTCTCCACAAGCATCTACCACATCTTGATGTTCACGTAGATGGTATGGGTAAGCGTGTAGCGAGACTACAGATGCAACACCCTGAAACATTACGTGACCCATCAGCACTTGAGGCTGCGTGGAGTTGGTGCAGAAGAGTTTCGAGTAAATCAGATCGTAAGAAAGCACTCTCTGCTGATGTTATTGTGTCTACATCAGGAATGCTTGATGGGGGACCGTCTATTTGGTATCTTAATCGCCTCCGTCACGACCCAAAAAATGCCGTACTTCTCACAGGTTATCAGGCAAAGAATACTGGAGGTAGGCGATTACTTGAAGAAAAACGCATACCGATATTTAGTAATTTAACACCCATCGATCTTGAAATCGATCAATACTCTTTCTCAACACATGCAGGACATAGTGAAATTGTACAATTCGCAAAAGACTGTGAGGCTGAGGATGTCGTTATTTACCATTCAGACCCAAACATAGCACGTCCGCCACTTGCTAAAGCATTAGAAGAAAATGGACACAATGTACATGTTCCAGAAAACGGTATATCTGGAATACTTGAATGATTCATCCAGCCGAAGAGGTTGAATATATCAACCTAAAGGGACTGTTGATACTCATGGCGGCAAAAGCACCAGGCGGGAAGAAACGTCCACGAAGGAAACGAAAGTTGCGACTCAGTCTACGTCAAAGTAAAATTAAGAAAACTGACACATATACTGACAGTATTGGTTGGTCAACAGATGTTGGACGTACATTGGGAGACGCTCCTAAAAAGGCAGAACCTGAAACAATCTCAATTCAATGTGACATGTGCGGTTCGATGCTAAAAATTCGAAAACCGACAAGAGCTCGCTATTCAGTAACATGCTCATATCCAGAATGTGGAAACGTCATGTCTTTCGATTAAGATGAAACGATCTTTTTTCTTACTCTTCGTAATCATGCTTCCTTGTTTACAAGGTTGCTTAGGAACTTCAGAGGAAGTCTCTGACAAAACGATACGTCTCGCAACGACAACCTCAATGCGTGATTCAGGATTATTATCTGAACTTTTACCAGCCTTTACAGTCGAGACTGGAATTGAAGTGGATGTCATTGCAGTTGGATCTGGAGCAGCAATGAATCTTGCAAAGACAAATGATGTTGACGTACTCATCACTCATTCTCCTGCATCTGAAATACAGTTCATCAAAGATGGTTATGCAATAAATAGAACCACATTTGCTTGGAACAGATTCGTCTTGATCGGACCAGACTCTCTACCTGGATACCTGACTGAAGCCATGTCTTCTCTTGTTCGTGAGAATAAATGCTTTATTTCGAGAGGAGATTCTTCGGGAACCCATATCAAAGAACAAGATGTTTGGAGAAAGGTCGCAGAGAGCAACAACCTTTCATTCATCGACAATGAACTCGGCTATCACCCGGATTGGGAAGGATATCAGTCGATTGGACAGGGAATGGGTGCTGCCATTACAATTGCTAATGAATTAGAATGTTGGACCTTATCAGATAAAGGAACAGCGTTATTTCGTTCAGACAACATTGAACTCGGTATACAAGAATTCGCATCACCAGCATTGGTAAACCCGTATTCAGTCCTACTTTTAGACAACGACAAACTGTTAGAAACAACCCTTTTGAATGAGTTTTTACTCAAAAGTATTGACCTAATCGATAACTACAAAGTTTCCAATCAAACTTTGTTTCAAAGTGGTCCCCCTTGAATGAAGAATGAAATTAACCGATCCATTTTCCAGACTTTATTTGCTGAGCAACTTCATTTCCATCATCGATTTTTTTACCTTGATGAATAAAAATTGTTCGCGTTGCCAGTCTCTCTGCCTGTAGAACATTGTGTGTCGCGAAGAGAACACACCCTCCACGCTCTTTGAATTTCAGAACTTCCCTTTCGATTTTTTCAATAGATAGCCCATCAAGTTCGGACGTAAATTCATCGAGAATCAAAATTTTCCGGTTCATCGCTAACGCTCTCAAAAAGACAAGCCTCTGCCTTTCCCCTCCAGACAATGTATCTGTTCGCTGCTTCTCTTTATTCTCCAACCCACAAATGGTCGCCAATTCCTTACCCGAATTCGGTAAATGTTTGTGGACCATAATTGGTAATTGCAATTCCATAGCTACAGTATCCATTACCAGCGTTGGTTGTTGCGCAACATATGCAATATCACGGGCAATCCCCAGA
>JAKMFY010000239.1 GCA_022425185.1 Candidatus Poseidoniaceae archaeon
ACGCTCGAAGGTAAAAACCGAGCACGTGGAATACCCCCAACGTGGTGACCTGCTCTCCCAATACGTTGCAAAGCAGTGGCAATGTCCCCTGGAGAACCAAGTTGTATGACCATGTCTACAGTACCGATATCTATTCCCATCTCGAGTGAAGAAGACGTAACGACGGCTCTAAGGTGTCCCTTCTTCAATTTCTGTTCTACATCAAGTCGAATCTTCTTGTCCATTGACCCGTGATGGCCAGCAATGAGTTCACCTAACTGAGGTCGTAGGCGTTGAACAAGGGTTTCAGTCATCTTCCTCGTGTTGGCAAAAACAAGCGTTGTGGTGTGAGCAGTGATTAAATCTGCAATAACATCAATGTTGGCATCTAATATTTTCAGAACTGCCATATCACTGAATTTTCGATGGGGAATAATGATATCCAAATCGAGTTCCCTGGAGCCAGATACTTTAGCGATGTGCACTTTTTGACCTTCTCCACGAGATTCACGATCATCACTAGCGACAAGATATTCTGCAACGGTTTCTAGAGGCTCCATTGTTGCTGAAATTCCAATACGTTGAACTGGACGGTCGAGGAGTGTATCGAGATAAGCAAGAGTAAGCGCAAGGTGCACCCCTCTTTTTGTTGGTACAAGTGAATGCAGTTCGTCAATAATCATGTATTCAACATCACTGATGATCGGTTGGAATCTTGGAGAAGTAATCGCAATTGCTAAACTTTCAGGAGTGGTAATAAGGATGTGAGGCGGGTTCCGTAGCATCTTTTGTCGTTCTGATTGTGGTGTATCACCAGTACGTAATCCTACTTTTATTTCTTGAGCCCGGTCTGGAAGAAATCGTTCTGAAATTTCAGTTAAAGGCCCAATTAAGTTCTTTTGAATATCATTTGCTAATGCCTTAATAGGGGAAATATAGACACAATGAATCCGTTTTTCCAGTTTCCCATCGAGGGCCTTTCTCACAAGCTGGTCGATAATTGTAAGAAAGGCAGTAAGTGTCTTTCCAGAACCAGTAGGTGAGCACAGAAGCAAATGCCCTCCATCCATGATGGTGGGTATTGCAAGTTTTTGAGGCCGAGTGAAATCAGGGAATTTTTCAACAAACCAATTCCGAACAGGTGGGCATAATTTTTCCAAGAGAACCTCAGTATCATAGGGATTATCTAGATACTCTATATCAGGCATCTTTTATTCACCAATCTCAGTGGTGCGAGAGCGTTGGTGCTGTACATATGATACTTTCGCAAGTAACCTATGCCCAACCAAGGCCTTTCTTTCCCCATCGTACCACGGATTCTGTAGGTGGATCTTCTGTTGATATTACGAGTGGTGACTGTATCGCATTCGGAGGTAATGCAACTTCGTGTAACGCTTTTGTTGGACAGGAGCCGATGCAGGATAAACATCCAACACATTGAGTTGCTAATACCACGATTGGTCTTTTCTTATGCTTCCTCTCTTTGGGAGATGTTTCCATGGGTAACAAAGCTTCGAACGGGCAGTGTGGGATACATAGATCACAACCCGTGCAATCTGCTTCAACAATTGCAACCATTGACTGGCCCATGACGTCACCACAACACTCTGGTTTTTGAATCCAAGCCTTCATCCATGCGGTGAACTTGAAATGCCTTGTGCAACAGCAGAGACTACGGGGATACTGTCATGGCTGAGGATGCAAGACTTGAGCGACTTCAAGGAATGTTGAGGCAACGTGGAATTTTACTTCCTGCTTTCGACCTCTACGGCGGAGCAAAGGGATTGTATGATTTTGGCCCAGTTGGCGGCAGATTACGATCTAAAATTAATCAAGCCTGGCTTAATCATTGGAATAGGTTAGGGAATGTTGTCGAAATATCATCTCCCACAGTAACGCCTTACGAGGTTCTTGAGGCCAGTGGTCACGTTGGTGAATTCTCTGATTTCATGACTCAATGTGGAGAATGTGGTGAAGCAAGTCGTGCAGATACGTTACTTGAACCACATCATCCAAATCCAGATTCCTTGAGTAAAGGTGATTTACAATCACTTCTCGATAGAGTATCTCCCACATGCCCTGCATGTGGAGCCGTTTCATGGTCGGCAATTGAAGCCCAGAATTTGATGTTTTCAACAACCATTGGTGCTGGATCCTCTGGACGACCAGGTTTCATGCGTCCTGAAACAGCACAGGGTATGTTTACCATGTTTCCTGCTTTATATCGTCATTTTAGAGAACAATTGCCATTTGGCGCAATCCAGGTCGGGAAAGGATATCGAAACGAAATTTCACCACGCCAAGGTATGATTCGTTTACGAGAGTTCAATATGGCAGAAATGGAATATTTCATTGACCCAAAGAACCAGGAATCGCATGACTTTTCACAATGGGAATCCATAACAATGAACTTAGTTGATGGAGATGGAGAAGTTCACAATCTTTCCCTATCAGATGCACTGTCAAACGACCTTATTCGCCACCAAACGGTTGGATACTTCATGGGTAAAACGTATGATTTTCTACTCGATTTGGGAATAGATCCTCAAAAATTAAGATTCAGACAACACGCTCCTGACGAAATGGCACATTATGCATCTGATTGCTGGGATGTGGAACTTCATGGATCATATGGGTGGATTGAATGTGTCGGTATTGCCCATCGTGGTTGTTATGATTTAGAAGCACATGAACGAGCGAGTGGTAGAACATTGCGTGCTCGTAGAGAATTCGTGGAACCTAAGATTATGGAAATTGATGGTTGGACTATTGATGGTGGTGTTGCAGGACCTGCCTTTAGAGCAGATGCTGGTGAAGTAAAGGGGCTCGTTGAATCCTTTGATTTGGGTACTCAATTCCCTGCCGATGTTGTTCTCAATGATGGACGAACTTTGACAGTGGAATCTCAACACGTCAAGCGTGTTCAAAAGACTGTAAAGGAAACTGGTGAATGGTTCATACCCCATGTTGTTGAACCAGCATTTGGTATTGATCGCATTCTTTGGCATGTTCTTGACCATGCTTATGATGAATCAGAAAAAGGTGGAGAGCCCTATCGAATACTCAAACTCTCTCCATTAGTTGCTCCAATAGATGTCGTTATCCTTCCACTATTTGAGAAGAATGGGATGGATAAAATCGCATTAGATTTGCACAAACGATGTTGCATGATACCAAATCTTGTTTCGATGTACGATGCAAGTGGTTCAATCGGTAAGCGTTATGCTCGAGCAGACGAAATAGGTGTTCCATTTTGTATCACAGTCGACCATCAATCCGTTGAAGACAACACTGTTACGATGCGAACACGAG
>JAKMFY010000281.1 GCA_022425185.1 Candidatus Poseidoniaceae archaeon
TTCGTGGCTGTTGATGTGGGGCAGGCCGTATTCCTTCGTTGGACGAGTTCTTTTTGTGGCCTTAGGTATCATGGCTTGAATTGGACTCTTCGACATTGATTTTGGATTGTGGGGTCTTGCGATTCAACGAGAACAAGCAGTATGGATTGTTCTTGCTTCTTTGTTCGGATGTGCAATGATCGGTCTTGTTTCTTCTCTATTAATTCTTGATGACTTTGAAGCCAAAGTCATTGAACATGAGGATATGTTTGAGCCAACATATGCTCGATTGAAGTTTCTCGGTAAGAGCGACGTTCGGTTATTGGTTGCAAAAGAATTTGTTGATTTGCGTCGCTCAGGAGCACTCAAGAAGATGACAGTTTCCTATTCTATTCCACTTCTTGTCCTTTTGGGAATGGCCTGGCTGGTGGATTTCGCAGAGGCACCTATACCAATCAATTTGCTTTCATATGCTCCATTCCTTGGATTCTTTGGGTTCAATTTTTACTCATGGCTTACCGCACTTGATAGTCCTGATTTCATGAATGGATTGCCCTTGAGCGTTCCTCAGTTGATTCGAGCAAAAGTTGTTGTTTACTTCATCGCAACATCATGGATTTCGTTTCTCTTCCTCGTCATCATGGCTTGGCGACTCGATGAATGGGGTGCGCTCCCAATAGGACTCATCGTCATGTTTGCAAACTCCATATACATCGTAGCCCTTACTGCTTTCTTGATGGGATTACGTCCAAACAAAGCAATTTTTGATGGAGCGATTATGACTTGGTTCTGGATTGGAACTGTTCTTCCATTACTCGCTTTGTTCCTTCTCTCCTTCACTCAGGGTGACACAGAATTCTATCAGAATTGGCTTAGTCAAGTCCAAGAAGATGGACTTGATGCACAATCCGTTTCGTTTGATAGTGAACAAATGAGACAAGGATTCTGGGGTATGCTCACAGTTTCTCTCGGATTGATCGGAGCGTCAGGTCTTCTTTGGAAACTTATGGACAGACGATGGGGCAAATCCGCCTTTGATAACTAACAACATTGATGAGTCCTCGGCATTGCCTTTCACTCATGGGTCGTGTCTTCGCTGTATGTGGTATGCCCGGCTCTGGGAAGGGGGAGTTCGCTCAAGTCCTTTCAAACAACGAGATTCCTGTTCGTTCAATGGGGGATATGGTTCGAGAAGAAGTTGCACGAAGAGAACTCGATGTTGCACCAGAGGTGTTTGGTATTGTGGCAGCAGACTTACGTCGAGAATTCGGAGATGATGTCCTAGCTGTCCGTCTTACAGCGGCAGTTGATGAATTGCTCAAAGACAACTCAATCGTCCTCATTGATGGACTTCGTGGAACTGCTGAGTACGATGTTTTCAAATCAACTTGGGGGGATTTATTCCAATCCGTTGCTATCGTTACTGAAAAGCAAATACGATTCGCACGAATGGAAGCAAGAGGTCGTAGTGAAGACGGTGGTACTGCGACGTTTGAAGCTCGCGATAAGAGAGAAAAAGGTTGGGGGCTTGAATCCTTGATTGAATCTGCAGATGTCCAAATCGAAAACAATCTTGATCTTGTTCATTTCCAAGATGAAATTCGAACATGGCTTAACGCCCTGATGTAACGCCTTTTGCATCGTTTCGCGACCAAAGGTTATAGTCGGGCGCAGCCTGTCAAGGAACGCTTGGGGTGTTTGGTTTATGGCAAGGAAGAAGGGTGAAGGCGGTCGAGGTCGTCAAAGAGCTCAACAACGCGCTCAATATGACGAGTTAGACAAGTACCCGGTCATGCCTCCACATGCCTTTGCAAGAATTGTACGTGACAAGCGTACCTTGAACATTATTTACCAAATCATCGAACCGCCGATGACAAAGAAAGAGCAGGAGCAAAGAGAAGAAATTATGGATATTTTCATCCGTTCCTTAACTGCGAATATCGAAGAGATTGATGCTAACCCAGAGGCATACCTTCGAACTGCAATGGATAAGGTCATCAAATCCTACGGGATGAAGATCACCAAGAAATCCAAATCCAAGTTGTTCTACTACATTCGCCGTGACCTTATCGGATACGGTCAGATGGACGTTTTGATGAACGATGCAAACGTTGAGGATATCTCTCTTGACGGTACTGGTG
>JAKMFY010000282.1 GCA_022425185.1 Candidatus Poseidoniaceae archaeon
GTTTAGAACTTCATGTGTGTTGTCATCTGAGGATGCGCCCCATTGGCCATCAATGTACATCTGCTTCTCGTCCATGAGCAATCCACAACGGTTTGCCACATAGCCAATTCGGTTCATTCCTTTGCCGTGAAAGATGACTCATATCGGTTCTTCATACCCAATAGACTCATGAGGTGGATGTCGTAAGAAGTCTCATGGTCGAGCGTGTTGGTCTTGCAACAGAGTCGGCAAAGGTGATGAGTAAACGTGCTCCTCGCTTACTGATTATCGCTGGTGCGACAGGTGTTGGAAAGTCAACTGCTGCTGGCCAGATTGCTGCTGCAAAAGGCTACACTCGTATTCTTTCGACTGATGCAATTCGTGAGATTATGCGAACCTGCATGGATGTGGATGACAATCCTGCATTGCATCGTTCTTCTTTTTCTCGAGGCGAGAATGGAGAACCTGTTCTCGATTGGCAACGTACTTGTGAAGCTGTTGAACCTGGTATTACTGCTACAATTGAGCGAGCTCGTCGTGAAGGAATCGACCTTCTCATTGAAGGTGTACATATTGTTCCCAGCGAGCGTATGCTTCGAGCATGGAGAGAAGGTGGCGGGATTGCTGTTGGATTACTTATGCAAGTCGAATCTGAAGAGAAGCATCGAGAGATGTTACGAACTCGAGATGCACATTCATTCCGACGTGCTGATCGTTATCTTGCTGGATTTGATCGTATTCGCAGAATTCAAGATGGACTTCAGGAGAAGGCTAAGGTTGCTTCATGGCCAGTTGTTGATCCTTCTTGGGGCAATGATATTGAGAAGATAGAACACTATCTTGATTTGGCCTGGAATGAGCACAAGCGTTGATCACAATTCGATGACAAATTGAAGTGGCTTCAATAGCATTGCATCTCGATCGGAAATGCCGAGTTCTGCAGAAACTTCAATTCGATCTGAACCTAAATCATTGAATGTTACATTGATGAGTTTTACTTCTATTCCAGTGATTTCACCGTGATGAAGCATATCTTGATGTGAGGAATCCATGGCTTGTTGAACAGATTCCATCGAAGAGACACCATTATCGTACCAAATTTCTGCACGTGCTTGAACGAGGGAAGGAAGAGTTTCTTGGACGTCTTCTGAGGTGTGAAGAACGGCATCATTTGCAACATCATGAGGAACAGACATACCCGCGAGTTTGATACCAAAAATAGCCATGGAAAGCAAGGACATCATCAAGACGACTCCTGTTGCTAGAAGCATCTGCGCTTTGTCATCATGCACTGGTGGACGCATCAGGAAACACCTCCACGTGACCAAACATCGAGACTAATGGTCCAAACATCCGTATCGACAACAAGGAGTTGATGGACGGTTACTGTTGCACCATTTGGCGTTCCAACTTCACCGTAAGGTGTTGCAGGCATGGCATTTTGAGCAAGCCAGCAATTGCTTTCTTTACCGACAGGTAACATCTCCTGAAGTAATGTACATGCATCATCGAACGAATCCAATGAAAGATATTCATGCAGTCGGCTCTCTCCAGTCAGTTCAGCAGGTAATGCCATACTCGCCATCAAGGCGTCTTCTCCCGCAGTCTCAAGAGATGCATCAATGGCTACTGAGCGAGCATCAGGAACATTCACTCGAATGAGGAAAGTGGCTGACATAAAGAACAACCAAAACAGTGTCAACATCTCAAGGATGTGGACTTGAGCTTCCTCATCATCACGCATGAGATCATCCTCCAGTCAGTGGAGCAGGAACGAACGTACCAATCGATGGATTGAGCCCAGGAAGACCGGTAATACCAATCAATTCTGGAGAGAATGCAATGACATTGAAAACAACCAATGCAACCAGAATCATCATTCCAGAATGTTTGAATCCTGCTGAGAAACGACCTGTTGCCATCAATCCAGCCATACAACCGTTACCGATTGCTTGCATGGTCACGCCATAATAGAAAATTGTCAGGAAAAAGAGAGGATCGACGTTTCGAATCTTCATGTTTCCAATGCTTTCTCCACCTTCATCACCTGAGTTTGAACCAGCAATCGCTGGAATAAAGACTGTGGATAGAACAACGATAACCCCAAGGAAAACGAAATACGACGTCCAAATAACAGCAATGTAGGACCCAATTGCCCGTTTCCGTTCCGCCTCTAAGAACTTAATTTCACGAGAGTCATTTGCAGCGGTAACAAGAATATCTGAAATCTTACCACCAGCTCTGTCAGCCTCTGAAATCAACGAAATTGCTCGTTTGACCAGAGGTGTACCGACACGTTCTGCGAATTGAAGAATAACGTCACTGAATTTGATACCCCATGAAAGTTGGTCGCTCATCTTTTTGACTTCGTCATTCAGAGCACCATATTCTGATGTTGCCAATGTTTGAACAGCTACCGTCATGGAAAGACCACCCTTCCAGTATTCTGCAAGGTCTCGAAGGAAATCAGGGAACTTTTCTTCGATCTCATTCTTCTTGTTCTCTACACCTTCCCAATAAGCTGAAGCAGGCCAGAGGAAGCAGAAGAACATCAATCCAAAGAAGTTCAAGAAGATGGTCGGGTATACACTCAATGGACCAATACTCAACTCAGGACCAATCCAGAGAGACTTGTTGTTCATGTTTGCAGGGATACCATCGTAATATTCGATTTCCATATCAAATTCAAATGAATTGAGATAGATTGTATCGGAATTCGCTTGAACAACAATCTCATATCGCTTTCCTGCATCAATTGTCTCCATATAAATGCCACAATCATCCGATGAGACTCCCGTATTCCCGGTATGAGAATCTAAGGTCTCTCCAAATCGATTGCGAATTGCAACTGTGTAGGAAACTGGTTCATTGGCATCAACTTCGCAAGTAAGCGTCAGTGGTTGAAGAACGACTTCTCCACCAGTCATCGAGGGATCAACACCTGG
>JAKMFY010000010.1 GCA_022425185.1 Candidatus Poseidoniaceae archaeon
TCCATACCCCCTTTTATGCCTAGACCAGCGACAGCGTTAACAGGCGCTTCATCGAGCCATTTCCTCACATTTTTACCCTTTTCGACTGCAAGAGATACTTCGATATGTTCAACATCTGCATCATTGCCAAGGAGAACGGAAAGAGCAATAACTCGAGGATCGTTGATATCACTTTCTTTGAGTTCTTGGTACACTTCCATCGCTTGATGCCAATTACCTTTGTCGATTAGACACAATGCTACAGCGATACGAGGTCGAACACCAAGTGGATCAAACTTAACGGCTTCAAGTGCAAGTTGCAGGGCCTCATCATGACGCCTCTGCATACGTAACGAGGCTACAGAAGATAATTTAGCAATCATTGAAAGTCTGTCAGAATGCTCAACTGAATCATCAGAATGTTTTGGAGTCCAATATCTTAACATTCGCATTTGTTCATTCAGGTGATCGATCGTCGAATTATTCTCCCAATCCCAAATATCATCTTCATCAACAGTTCCATTCCATGGATCCATCCATTCAGTGATAAAAGCCAAGATTTCTGGTTCATCGTATCCTTCTGGTTGTTGTAAACCACGAAGAGCTTCCCGTGCGGCGTCGAGTCTTCGGGTTGCTAAATATCCAGTAGCCGTAATCATACGGGCTTCGTCATCATCACCACCTGCTTGGGCGAGAACTTTACGTGATTCTTCGATGGCCTTTGGCCACAAACCTCGAATCGCGCATTCCCACATTTTAGCCCGTGCTTTTTCATGACGTACAAGGGCCTCATCCCCTTCGATTAACTGCATTTGGAATCGAATAAGTGAATCTAAATCTTCTTGCAGTGCAGCTTCATCGACGAAATCCCTCATCCAATCTCCATCTGCCATCATAACGGCACCTTCTCTTCGTTCTTCTGGATCAAGATCAAACTTGAGTTGTCTCAGAGGGCCAAACCTGACAATGGAAAGAAGCCATGTGAACAAGAAAATTGCTTGACCAACAGCAATAAACATCCATGTTGTTAGTAGACGCATACTTTCATCGAATCCATTATCTTCAAGATTTTGAGTGAATGGCATCAAATCACCAAACTCTTTGTAACAAACAAGAACAAGCAGCAACACTGTATATCCTGAAAAACCAGCAAACGCAAAGGCCAATTGACGACCTTGGGCAGATTCTTCTGTTCGGATTTCACGAGGCGTATCGAGTGTGACCCCAAACATTCCACCGAATGTTTGACCACCCAAAATCAAGTTGCGTGTCAATTCAAAAATGAAGGCTAAACCAACAATTGCGATGTTGAGAGAAAGATAAAGAGAAAGGAATTGAGGAGCTGATTTAATGAATTCCCAATGGAATAAGATATCTGAGATAAGGTCGATACGTTCATAGATAGAATGGCCAATAATACCTCCAAAATTAAGAACTTCTTCCGTGTTTTGAGGATCATTCACCAAGATATGAAAAACAGTTACAATTCCATTGAGAGCAGTGATTGGCATTGTTATGAGGAACATAACCAAGAGGAGCGAAAAGAGTCTATTAACAAAAGATGGACGATCGGGATCTATTGGATTTGTTCGTCCTCTTGCCGTCCTCCATTTATTTAGAAGGAGCATATTCCAAGATGCTCCCATGATTCGACCATATGCAAGAATCGTTGGAGCCATAAACACCAACATGGCTGCTGCAAGCCATACTGGAGTAATTTTCCCATCATTAAGATTCATTCCATAAATAATAGTTGCAACAGTCGATGAAATCAAAATGGCAAGTGTGATGATTCTACGTAGCCCAGTTCGAATGGTATGTCGACCAACTCGTAGTTTATTTTTACCAACCAATTGAGCATTAAGAGTCTCCCAAGGTGAGATGAGAACTGGAATAAGAATAAACAAACCTATCAGCCATAAATTGAGATCGAAATAAACATCGGCTTGAAAGAGCAATTCCCCTATCAATACCAGAACGCCCATCATACCCATCATGTACAATCCTACCCCAAATGCAACACGGCCTTGTTGGAGAAGTTCTTTGGCATCGTCGAGACCCTTGGTCAAACGATGGACTTCATACAAATTATCATCAATCTCAAAAGCAACTTGTAGAGCCGACAATTGGCGAGGTACAAAGAATTTCCATAGCAACATTGCTACTAAAAATGCAACGAGGACAGGATAGAGAAATGATATTTCAAAATCACTTGATGAAGCGATTGTTGAACCGGCGGCAACAGAAGGGATGAGAGAAATTGAAAGCCCAATAAGAGCCGTCTTTATTCCTCGCATGAGTATACCCAAGACTCATCAAGCATCAATACTTCGCCGTCGCTGTTCAAACAATTCTGTGTTTTTGTAAGAAGGAATCAATACGATCGAATGCCGTGTGTAATGTTTCAACATCAGGAAGGAAAACAAGCCTGAAATGCCCCTTACCCTTTTCGGAACTAAAACCTGATCCATGAACAACGAGCACATGCTGCTCGTGTAGTAACTGAAGAACAAATGCTTTGTCGTCATTGGACCATTTTTGATCTGTCAATTTAACAAACATGTAGAACGCACCTTCAGGATTTTGAACTTCAAGTCCCTCAATCTCAGAGATTCTTGAAAGACAAACATCTCTTCGTTCTTTAACCGTTTCACAGTATTTTTTCATCCATGAACGATCTTGTTCGAGACCGGCCAAATAGCCGAGTTGGGCAGGCGTTGAAGCACACAATCGTGATCGTAAAATTCGCTCAATTCCATCACGTACTGCAACCAGTGAAGAAATTGGGTCGTGGATGGCCATATACCCAATACGCCACCCAGGCGCATAATACACCTTTGAAACCCCATTCATAGTAAGAACTGGAACTGTTTTTGACAAACTCGCAGCACTAACTTGACGCCCAGAAAAATCAAGTCCATCGTAAATTTCATCTGCGATGAGAATACAATTTGGCCATTTTTCAAGGATTGATATCAACCGCATAAGCTCACCAGAGCCAGCAACTGAACCTGTTGGATTGTTTGGATTGATCAATACAAAAAGTCTGACCTCATCATTCATTTTGGATTCGATATCGTCGAAATTCAATGACCATCCATCCTCAGATTTCAGCTCGTATTCAATGGTCTCTGCCCCATACATTTGGGGATAAGCCATGTAGGGAGGATAGTGTGGGCCAGGGGCAAGAACTTGGTGTCCTTCTTCTAACGTAGCTTGGAAAACAATCTGCAAAGCCTCCGTCACTCCATGACAAACATAG
>JAKMFY010000023.1 GCA_022425185.1 Candidatus Poseidoniaceae archaeon
TCCGGTTCCCGTCGCATTTCCGACAGTACCCAGCAGGTCAGCACCTGCTGCTAGCAGCCCGACAAACGCACCAGAGAAGTATGTCACTGGAGGAATGTAGTTCTCAAGGATCTTTTCCAAAACCTTAGGATTTTTACGGAAACCAGGTATTTGCATACCCGTACGCTCGATTTGCTTTGCAACATCCTTGGTACCCATGTTTGTGGTATCGATCCAGAACTTCGCGAAGACCATTGAACCGACTGTCATCAGCACCACATAGAATATCACGTGGAGCATGATTTGCGTCAAGCTATGCCCGAACATATCTGTTTGCTGATTTAGCAACGGTAGGAGCCAATCATTAACTCCCGCAGGCATAGATGCATACCATGCAAAACCTCCTGAAGCGGCCGTTTGACCTGGTTCATACGTTCCAATATAATCTGACATGGAGAACCAACCCTGCCGGCCAAGTAACGGTGTCTGGGACATCGTAGGATGACTCCAGAAGAGAAGAGAGAACATGTTGACGTTCGCAAGCAATGCAGCCATCAAAATGACAGGAATGTTTGACGCATAGACAAGTCGGATAGGATATTTACCTCTGTGACCACGGACTTTACCGTGGGTAAGTGGCAATTCCAACTTACTGGATTCAGCATACGCAACCACAATGAACACAATAATACTCGATATGAGAGCAATGACAGCATTCGGATGCGTCGCGTCACCTAACAGAATCATTTCGAAACCATTCAATGAAATCATTTCCCCATTCGTCGCCGTCCGGAACATATAGAATATCATGGGCAGCGTTCCTGCTGGAGGGTTCTGCACGGAGTATTCCATACCAGATGCTGTAGGAAGAGGAGAGAGCGTACCGACGAAGGTTGATTGCGCCACACCTGCTGCAATGAACAGAGACATACCAGATCCAATACCCCACTTACTGACAAGTTCGTCGAGCAGGAATACAAGATAAGAACCTGCGAAGAGTTGAGCTACAATTACAAAGTTCGCCCAACCCATTCCATATTCATCGATAAGGAATTCTGAAGGATCCAAGAAACCATAGGTTTGAGGAATTGATTCAATTGGAATCATAATTAAAACCAGCAACTTTTGTACACCTTGATACATGGCTTTGTCCTCACTGTTTGTGAGGTCAAGGCGAATAATTTTTGCACCAGCGAAAAGTTGCATGATAATCGATCCAGTAACGATTGGACCGATTCCCAAGTGCATGATGGTACCTGAAGCACCAGCCATGATTGAACGGAATCCACTGAATAAATCCAATGCTTGTCCACTGAGCCCGTAAAGCATGACGTTGGTCATAGCGAAGTAAATGATGAGAACGAATGTTGTGGTCCACATCTTTTCTCCGAAACGAACGTGACGGTCTGGTTTGGTGATGGCTGGATAGACATCAACGAAGCGGCTGAGTGCGTAGAGACGACTGCTTTGGTCTCCACCCCACATGAAACATGTGAGAATCGCTGCTGCTCCAAATCCGAGTAAGAGGACACCAACCAGAAGGAAACCAACTGATTCATCGTATCCACCCCATTTATCTGGGCGGCAGTAGAATGCTGCAATGAATACAAAGATTAGCCATCCATAGAGTTTAGAATAACGTCCAATAATTGGTAATTTTTTCATTGATTCTGGGAGATCTATTTGGAAACAAGCCATGACATACGCCACGTATGCTACTGCGAGAACAATTCCAAAGATGGCTGCCTCTTGAGGTGCGCCTGACCCTGAAAGTTCATCCCATTGCCAATAGAAAAGGAGACCGAAATAAAGTACACCTGTGAGTACAACACCGAGTGGTACTGGCTTGTGCTTCATCTATATCCCTCCTAAGTTCACTCTTCTTCCCATTCGTCTGAGTCGCCGCCAGCCTCGAGGTTCACTGAACCACCAGCTGCTTCGACCTTTTTGATTGCTGAGGCGCTTGCATTTTCAACAGTTACTGTCAATGCAGTACTGATTCGGCCTGAGCCGAGAAGTTTGTCGATACCGAATGCGGATAAGTCAATGGAATCCTTTCCATCTGCCATATCCTTCAATTGGCTAACGTTACATGTAACGTGAACGGTTCGGAGTGTAGGATGACGGTTGAATCCGTGCATTCCCCAGTGATCAGGCATGTACTTGATTCGAGTCATGACTCTGTGCTTATTCATACCGGCGTTTCCACGGCCACCACGCTTTCCAGCACCACGGCCTGCTTTCTTTCCACGTCCGTGGTATCGGTTTCTTCCACGATGTTTGTTTGCTTTTGTACCCATCATATCACCTCAAATCATTCTCTCAACGAGACCTTTAATGTCGTCTCCACGGGAACCTAGGGCTCCTCCGACAACATAGGATCGCTTGATGCCGCCCCATCCTTTTGCACCACGAGGTGGGTGCAATCGGAAGACACGCTTCAAGCCAGGAACATCTTTCACAGTCGCTTCATTATCGACAATCGCCTTAGCGAAATCTGAAATCGATTTGTAGGAAGTGGCGTCAGAAACAATATCGTCAGTCAATGGTGAATCGCCAGACATTCGGCCACGTTCTTGGAGCATAGCTTCAACTGTTTCAGCATCTGCATTACCCCATGTGACGTAGTCCTTGGCCTTCTGAAGCATACCACGGTATTGCTCATTCTCTGGAATGATTACAGCGTGGTTAACCTTGCTGAGATTAAGATAAGACATTGTCTCACGAATCGTACGCTCTACGCCTACGTTACTTCGTGCTCTTACAACGATCCAGCTCACTTCAAACCCTCCCTGTATTGATGAACAGACGTCCACGCTGTTCGTTGCTAATACGTGTTATGTTTAATGCTTTGAGTGCATTGAAGGTTGCAGCAGCGTAATTGATGGTGGTTCGGGTTTGTCCCTTCGTACGTGAAAGTACGTCAGTTACACCAGCAAGTTCGAGAACTTTCTTTCCAGTCTCACCGATAACAAGCCCCTTAC
Source organism: Candidatus Poseidoniaceae archaeon (assembly GCA_022425185.1). Lineage (GTDB taxonomy): Archaea > Thermoplasmatota > Poseidoniia > Poseidoniales > Poseidoniaceae > MGIIa-L2. The sequence continues at coordinate 2,964 of JAKMFY010000023.1, forward strand.
CTTTTGCAGCAGGCATGAGTGTTACACGAGTCGATGCAGATCGTCCATTGACCTTGATTGGTACTGAGGTACCTGGCCCTGCGGATGATTCCCATGAACCGTTTCCGCGTTGTACACTGATAAGGTTCAACTTAGCAGCAACAATTGCCTTTTGAATTGCATTTGAAACATCCTTAGCCTTGGCCATTGCAAGTCCAACATATCCATTTCGGTTTCCAACGACTGCCATAACATTGAATCGAGGTCGTCGACCACTGTCTGTCATTCGTTGAACCATGTTGACGTTAATGACCTCATCTTCCAAATCTGGAAGAAGTGCGTCAACAACTTCAACCTCTCGAACTGGAAGACCAGTTGCGAGTGCTTGTTCGTAAGTGATAACTTCACCTGCAAAGACCATGTTTCCAAGTCGAGTACGTGGAGTCCAACTTCGCAAGTTGCTAATTGGATCATACTGGTTGTTACGTCGTCGACGTCGACCGCCTGGTTCTTCAGCCTCTTGCGGGGCGTAAGCTAGGATTAGGCCCGGTGCTTGTTGCATTTGTGTTGTTTCTTCTTCAGTCATCAGTATGCCCCCTCTATGGAAGATTTGGTTGTGTCCATTGCTCCAGCGACGGAGTCATTGATGTGAGCACCGTTTGTGCGGTCATCATCAGGAAGGACTTTTTCGCTGTGAGGAACGTTGAGTCCTGCTTCGACCATACCACGTAGGGCGGCGAAGACACGACTTCCAGGTGTGCTTGCAGCCAGACCGATGTCAAGTACTGCATCTTCATGTCCTGCAGCGATTGCTGCTTTTCCGAGTGCAAATCCTACGAGATAGGACGCAGGGACGGATTTCTTGGACATGTCTTCTGGCCATGAATACTTCTTGACCAAGTCGCTTCCAGTGACATTGAGGACAACAAGGTCACCCTCTGCAGCCCATGTTACCAGTTGGCAGGATGTACGGGTGTTTGAGACACGTACAACTGCACGAGGCTTTTCACTTCGTAGAAGGCGAAGTCTGCGTCGGTAGTCGGTTAGACCTGCTTTTCGTCGTCGTAGAACTGTTCGTCGTCGATTTCCTCGCATCAGTTGTCACCTTCCTTTAGTTGGACACCTTCAAGCGTCATCTGAGAACGCATGTGAGCAATAGAACGGTATGAACCACCCTTTGCTTTGAGATAATATCGGCGGTACTCACTATCTGTGATTTCGCTGACTTCTCGGAGCTCTTTGAGAGCTTTTCGTTGTGAACGGATTGTTCTCATCCAACGGTTCTTGCGAGGATTACGGGCATTTGCAGTACCCATTCTCTTTCCTTGGCCCTTCTGACGACCCTTTCGGCGTTGTTCAAGACGTGTACGTGCTCGAACACGAGAAGTTCCTTTGATCGCCTTAGCGCGAATGAGTCCTTCTTCGATGAATTCTCGGATATCATCTGCTTGGACAGAGGATGCGATTTCGTCGATGTAATCTGGATTGATCCAAACACGGTTTTCACCACATTTGAGGATTTTCGCTGCGAGTCTCTTTTGGTTTGTTAGTTGCATCAGACACCACTCCTTCGGTTAAGGACACGAATACCTAATTCATCAGCTCGAGCATGAATGTGCTCTCGCTTTCGACCACCGACTGTACGGCCAATGCGTGCAGCCTGTGTTTCAGGATCGATTGATTCCAAATCATTGAGGTTGTGAACCATTACTTCACGGAAACCAGATGGGTGGAGCCCACGGGCTTCAGCGACCTTTCCATGGCCAACTCGAACAAGTGAACCACGGTATCTGTAGTTTCGTCGTTGCTTACTGTCCATACCGTGAGGTGCTCTCCATCCAGAACGAGACAATCGCTTGTAACGGAACCATTCAGTTCGTCTAAACGATGGTGTCTTCTTCTTTTGGGCAGCACGCAAAGAGAGGGCTTCTTGTGTTGCTTCATCCAGAACTGGCTTTTGTTTAGCGACATGACCTTCATCTTCGTCGTCATCCCAGTCTTCATCTTCTTCAAAGAAATCGTCTTCTTCAGCTGTTTCTTCAACTGTGTCTTCGACGACTTCTTCTTCAGCACCAGATGTTTCCATCAAGCGCTCGATGAGTTCTGCTTTCTTACCAGAAACTGGCAATCCTTGCTCCTTGAGCAATTCCTTGAGTTGTGCTACTGTCATGCTTTCATATTCTTCAGTCATTCCAATCACTCCTTACTGAGACGGTAAATTCCGTCTTGGAAAACACGTCGATCACGGTTCTTGACCGTTGTGCTGCGTTCAATGTTTGCTGCAGTTTGTCCTACGTTCTCTTTGTCGATACCTGAAACGGTAATTTCAACCTTGTTGCTGACTTTGACATCAACACCTGGAAGAATATCGGAACGTCGAGGAACTCTTTCTCCGAAGTAATTGTTTACAACGAATGTTTCTCCTTGCACTGCAAGTGTCATAGGAAAGTGAGAATAGAAGGCTTTCAAGTGATATGTGAATCCTTCTGTTACACCTTTTACCATGTTGTTTAAGTGAGCATTCCATGTACCTGCAAGTGCCTTGTCCTTACGGCGAGGCAAGTCGGTTCGTACAAGAAGGCCACTGCCGTCTTGAAGTAAATCAATGCGGGTGGAGACGAATTCTCGTGAAAGAGATCCCTTTGGCCCTGCAATAGTTACGACGCCATCTTCACTGATTGAGGCTGTAACGCCTTCAGGGATGGTTACGATGTGTTCGATTCTGTCGATATTTACCATATTTCTTCACCTCAATATACGTAGGCAAGTAACTTGCCGCCAATGCGGGCGTCCTTCGCATCGTAGTGGTTCATAACGCCGGAATTGGTCGTCAAGATGAGCAAACCAAAGTCCTGAGCAGGAAGATATCGTGTCTCCCACTTTTCGAATTCTTGGCGGCGGACACTGTGTCGGGGCTTGACAGTACCACATCGGTTGATGGTACCTCTCAGTTCGACTACGAAAGCGTCGCCACGTCCGTTTTCAACACGGGTAAACTCACCGACATAGCCGGAAGTTTGCATAATGTTGAGTACGTTTCCTAATAGCTTTGAAGCAGGCGTTAATTCGACATCGAATTTACCTGCTTGTTCAGCGTTGTAAATCTTTACAAGTGCATCATTTAATGGATCTAATTGCATTCATTTCACCTCAGTTCATCTTTTTGAAACCTATTTCAGGTCCTACGTCTCGGAAGCATTGGCGACAAAGGCGTAGCCCATGTCGGCGTATCATTCCACGGCGTCGACCACAACGTCGGCATCCAATTGTTCGTCCCATGTATTCTCCATGATCTCGTGCCATATTCATTCCTCCATGATTTTTAATCCAAAGGTTTCAGAGAACCACTTCATCGATTCTTCTCGACTTACGCCGTGTCCCTTTCCAACCTTGGCCTTTCCTTTTCGGCGGCGGCTTACTCTGTGTCCTGGGCGTTCCAAGACGACGTTGATGTCCATACCGTAAATTCCGATATCAGGATCGTATTTTTGTTCTGGGAAATCCGTATAATCACGGACACCGAAGGAAAGATTTCCTTGTGCATCGAAGTTCCAACTTGGGATTGTGTTGTCACGTACCCAGAAAGCATTCTTGAGGAACTCGTTGATTGAATCCTTGTTGCGCATAGTGGAGCGGCAACCGATAGGTGCTCCTTCACGGACCTTGAGGTCACGGTTCTGAATTCGACCAAGTGTTCGTTGTGGACGTACACCGGTGACGATTTCAAGAACGTTTTCGGCATTGACCAAGCGGTCTCCACCTTCACCAACACCGATGTTAACGCAAACCTTGGTAATTCGAGGGACGCTCATTGGATTGACTGTATCGCTCAAGCCTTCACCTCCGTGATTGGCATGTTGGAATCTCCAACAGCGAATACGTTGACTTCAGTTGTACCGAAATCTTCGAATGAAACTTCGTTTGGCATTGTTGATCGCTTGACGATGCGTTCTTTCATTGAAGCAACTTCACCAACGTGCGTACCACCAACAAGGTAACATCGCACACCTTCTGTGAATTTGATGTGTTCGATAATTGTCTGCTCAGGAAGAGCGATTTTCAGTGAATCTCCAGTATTGTATTGATTTGAATCATCGACGATGAGGTTTCGTCCATCGTGGAGGTTGAGCTGAGTCTTTCCTCCCTTGATTGTGGACTTTCCTTCAATACGGGCAATCTTCCATGCTGCTTCATCAGATGAAATCTGAGCATATCGTAGACGTCCGTTTAGATCGAGCATGCAACGGAAGTGTTCGTCTCCAAGAGAAAGAACATCCATCAAACCAACACCACGGCGGGTGTCTTTGCAGATTCGTCCATCAACCTTGACCAATTCATTGTGAACAATGAATCGAACTTCACGGGATGTTTGAGCACGGCCTAGAACATCTCTTACGATGAGATTCAACGGCATACAGCGTTCTATGCTGTGTGCACCTGGGCTTGGGCGTGTAACCCAAATGGTGGTCTTTCGTGGAAGTGGCCAGCTACGAGGCATGGCTAAACGTTTCAAGTGACTGCTGCTACCCATTGTATTCAACTCCTATTCTCGGTCAATTTTTGCATTCGCAATTTGTCCGTCTCATCGAGTTTCACGATAACGACGTTGGAAGCGTGGACCGGCACGGCTTCTTCTCTGTTGTCTGATTTGGATTGTTTTGCACCCTCGATGAGAATACGTCCATTCTTGGCATCAATACCAATTACTGGACCTGTGAGTGGTTCTGCCTTACGCTTTCCACCGTGACGCTTTCCACCGCTTGCGAAATCTCCACGGATCACACGGACAGTGTCGCCAGTACGAATGGTTACTGAGCGAACGCCAGCAAACCTTTCGTCGGGTTTGTCGAGTTGAAGACGAGCAGTTACTCGCTTGCGCTTGGTGTGCATAGGTGCGTTAAAGTGCGCCTTTCGTTGCTTTCCTGGTTTTCTTGATGTTACCATGTTCTCACCTCATACAATTTGTTTCGCTGTTGCAGCGATACGTGGCCAACGCTCTGCAGCCTCACGGGAGACAGGTCCTTTGATATCGGATCCTTGAACTTCACCCTTGAGGTTTGTAATGACACATGCATTGTCTTCGAATTGAACCCATGTTCCATCAGCACGACGGAATGGTCGACGTTGACGGATGATGACAGCGTTGAACATCTGTCGTCGAGTATCAGGAGTACCCTTCTTGACTGAAACCTTGGTCATATCACCAACGCCACCAGCAGGGTATCGACGCATGGTACCACCGAGCTTGATGACGTTCACGATTTGAACGATCTTAGCACCTGTGTTATCAGCAACGTGTAGTCGAGCCATTGTTGGTAATCCACGGGTTTGACGGCCTGCGATTCCTCTCATCACTCGTCACCCCCAGTCATTTCAACAACACAGAAAGAAACTGTCTTGGAAAGAGGTCGGCATTCCATAACACGAACGGAATCTCCGATCTCGACATCGCCAATGCAACTTGGCAAGTGAGCGCTTAGAGCACTGGTTCGCTTTTCGAAACGTTCGTACTTCTTCATGTAACGAACATTGTTTCGCTCGATTGTAATTGTCTTCTGCATTCCGATTCCGGATACTACGCCTTCGAATACCTGTCCACGCAAGCGCAAGCTTCCGTAGAACGGGCAATTCTCGTCGCCGTCCCATTCATCTGTTGGTCTTTTTACGTCAATTCCGATGTCTCGCATCTTCATGCCTCCTTGTAGTTGCGGCGCATTCTATCTTCAGGTCGTTGCCGCAAGGACGATCCTTTGAGGACGGTAGTACCGTCGTTGAGTGTAAATTGGATACTTGATTTTCCGAACACACGCTCAATGTTGTGTTCGAGGATGGTGATTGTGTGTTGTGATTCATCGACGACAAGTCCACTTCGTCCGATGAGAGTGGGATCTGTGGAACGAACGACATTAAGCGTCTGTCCCATCCAAGTCTTGTTCATATCTGTCATTATCTCACCTCCACATTAAATCCGTTATTTCTTAGTACATTTGCTGCCTTCTTTTTGTGATCGCCTTGAAGTTCTATGATTCGACCCTTGACAGTTCCTCCGGCAGCACATTTGTTTTTGAGTAATTTTGCTAGTTCGTTGATGTCGATTGCTACGTCTTCAATACCTTCCACTTTGGTGACAATTTTTCCATATCTCCTTCGGTCAGTTGACAAGATTGCTCTTTGTTGCTCCTTAGCGATTTCTTGACAGATGCATAGCTCATCAGGGAGTCCACACACACTGCAAATTGCCGCCATAGTCGTTCATCACCTCGTTCATTCAGTTGTTGGCCCCATGAAGATAGGACTTGATGCGTGCAATACTTCGGCGTGTTGCTTTGTATGCACCCATGTTGGAAGGTGTACCACCTAGCGCTTTTTCAGCTTGGAGTTGAAGAAGTTCCTCTTGCAATTCAAGAAGTCTTGCTCCGAGAGCCTCTTGGCTCATTGCTGCGATATCACGGTTGCGGACGTGGCTCATTCAGTCACCTCTGCAGTTGCTTCAGAAGCTGCTTCGCCATCTTCTCGGATCAATAATTCTTCATTGGAGAAGATGGTGATTTCGTGCGGTAGACGAGTGTTTGCTCGCATAATCTCCACAGTTACACCAATGGTTCCAAGTTTCTTGACTGCGACAGAGTAGCCCTTATCCATGTGGAGAAGTGCAGTCTCACCGCAGTACTTGACGTGCCCTTTGATGAACTTCTGTGTTCGGTTACGAGAACCGGTTAGTTTACCAGCGAGTGTAACGATAACACCACGTGCGCCAGCGGTCATGATGTTTTCAGCAGCACTGTTCCCAGCACGGCGGTAATACCATCCACGCTCCAAAGCCGAAGCAATCTTTTCTGCCATAACTTGTGCATTAGCAGTAGATTCGGAAGATTTGATTTCTTCGACCTTCAGTTGAGGGTCGAAGAGTTCAAACTCACTCTTCAAACGGCTTTCAAGTTCCTTGATGATCTTACCCTTTCGGCCAATGACCAATCCAGGACGTTCTGCATGAACTGTTACTTCTGTACCGTTTGGGGTACGCTTGATATCCAATCCACCAAATCCAGAACGCTTTGTGTTCTTCATAAGGAATTCCTTGACCAAGTGTCGCTCAACGTTTCGGTTGACGATTGCCTTAATTGTACTCTTTTTACCTGCCATGATATTCACCTCAGAAGTCATCCTCCAACTCATCGTCGGTTGCTGTGAAGTCTTCGAGGAAGATCTCGAGATTCACTTGATAGTGGTTGCTTGGCGTTGCTCGTCCACGAGCACGAGGAATCCATCCACGACGGATTTGTCCACGGTGTGCTGCAACGTGTGTGATTTCCATGTCTTCTGGCTCGACATCATCGTATTGGTGACGAGCATTTTCCATTGCGCTCTGAATGAGCTTGATGAATGCACGGCTGGCCTTTACAGGATATCTACCTGGTCCAATACCACCTTTACGGTGCCCGACCATAGAAGGTCCAGATCGTCGCTTCTTCTTGTTTCCGCTACCAAGTCGGTAAGGAACTGCACTTGCCTTACGACGAATGTCTGCTCGATCAGAATCAATGAGGAGAACTTCGTTTAGGAAACTTATTGCTCGACCTGCTGTCATGCCTTTGATAGCACGGGCGACTTCGAAACAATGCTTGACATGCATGTCTACATTGACTGCACGTGCTGTAGCCAGACGGCTTCCTTGCAAGAGTTGTGTGTATCCACGTTGTGAGAGTTGTCGACGCTTTGTTCGACGGTCCATATTTCGCTTACTGCTCATCTATTTCACCTCACTTCAATGGTACGTGCTTTGAAGAACGGGTAGCACCTACACCCGGCCCGCTGTGGGCAACTCCACGTCGTGTGATTGCAAATTCACCTAAGTAGTGACCAATCATCTCCGGCTTGACGGCAATCTCAACGAAATGTTGTCCGTTGTGAACTGCGAGTGTCTTACCGACGAATTCTGGTAGAATTGGCATGTCACGGCGATGTGTACGAATTGTGTTTGATTTGCTTCGAGAGACACGATCTCTGAACTTTAGATTCTGTTCTGAGAGACCACGGCTAATTGAACGGCGAACACGTGAAGGAAGAAGGCGGATGAGGTATTCCTCAGCACCATCTTCAGGGAACATTGGCATATTGGTCAATGTTTCAACATCGTATCCACGGTACGTGAATTCTTTCTTTTGACGAGCCGTTGTCGTTGAAAGTCGCTTACGCGCCTTACGACGACTGGCCTTAGGGGTCATGAATGACTTCTTCTTCTTACGTCCCATAATTCAACACCTCATACTCTCTTGCCGCGTCCTCGTCCCGTGCGGCGTGGGGCAATCAATCCGACCTTAGCACCCGGTGGGGTACTTCGAGCAACTGAGTTAGGTCCGTGGACAGCTTGGTGATTTCCACCACCATGCGGGTGATCCACTGGGTTCATGGCTACACCACTAACGTGTGGGAAGAGTTTACCACGAGCCTTTGCTTTGTAGTGCGCTGCACCAGCAGTTCGTAGTGGCATCTCATCACGGCCATGACCTGCGAGCACACCAATGGTGGCTCGGCAGCTGCTTGGAAGTTCCTTAACGGAACCAGACGGCATTCGAATACGGACTTTATCGCCAAGTTTCGCTTCAACTAGGCAGGAGTTCCCTGCTGTTCGAGCAACCTTACCACCATCTCCAGGTCGAAGTTCGACGTTGTTGATAGCAGTCCCTTCAGGGATTTGTGCGAGTGAAGTGATGTTACCTGGACGAAGGGAGACATTGTCGCCAATGGCGATGTTGCTTCCTACTGCAAGACCTTCTGTAGCGACCACGAAGGTGGCATCGCCGTCAGGCAACTTGACACGTGCGAGAGGTGCTGTGTGAACAGGAGAGTGGACAAGTTCTGTAACTTCTCCAACAATGTCCTTCTCACGAGGCATTCTGCTTTTACCAGGGAATCGGTGACTAGACACGCGATACCGTGGTGATGATCCTTTACGTTGTGCACGAATTCTCTTACCCATGTTTCCTCACCTCAAAGAGCTCCCAGACGCATAGC
>JAKMFY010000024.1 GCA_022425185.1 Candidatus Poseidoniaceae archaeon
CCTCATGCTAATGTGTTTACCATCGTCAATCCACTGGATGTCAATGATATTCGATCGTAGGTAGTCGCACCGTCTTCAGCCCATTGGATCTGAATGGTTTCCCCAGGATACCAATGTGTGGTAATGCCGCTTGTAACCGAACCAAGATTGGTTGGTTCCTCACTCGTACCTCCATCAAGGAAAAGCCAAGCTTCTCGATTCTTGATGGTCACTGGACCTGTATTCGTTAGATTACTGTAAATGAAGTTCCCAATATCTGATGAGAATGTGGCACCCGTTGAAGTAAGTGGTTGGCCTGATGTATCGACGATAATAGTGGGAGGGGACGAGTAATTCCCGCGATTGGTGATAATCACGTTTTCTATTCCTCCTGCTGCGTCGACTGTGAAGGTTCCTAAGAACCCTCCAGATCCACTTTGTTCAATGAGTGTTCCATCCTGGTATCCGCTTCCGTTGGAGGTGACGGTGACGGTCAAGACCGCACCTTCCCACAATGTAGCGTCATCGATTTGGAACGATGGGATTGGTTCGCCGGCATCTTCTATGACCTCAAGGCTGGTTTCCATCCTGCTGTCAAGACTTTGCACTGCAAGCGCAAAGACCAACATCAGTGATGTTCCAACGATGAGAGCACCGATACCGACCGAGCCACCCATGCATCATTCCTCCGAAAAGGGAGTTTTGTTTCTCCAAGATTCAACGATTGCTGAGAATGTCAACAGCTTTCGGTGTGAAAGATGATCATTCAATGCCGCTTCCGCTTCACCAGGTGCTGCAAGTTGAACAATTGCGAGGACTGAACGCCCTTCATCATCGGTCAACATACCGCTTTGAACTGCTTTTTGAGCAAAACTGACTGCTGCCATACCGGATAGATTATCCAGCAAAAGGGCTGCAACCATTGCTGCTCCAACACCGTCATTTGCAGCCTGCTCATAAGAGCCCTTTGCAAGGAATGGGTTTGCAGCAAGTGCTTGTGCTTCATACAATTCAACAAGTCGTGCTTCGTCTGAATGACGTAGGCGGTCAACGCCGTCTCCAACAGGAAGTACTTTCCCATCAGCGGTGACAATTGTATCGCCAGTCATTGCATCAACAGAGTGATTATCATCACCTTCGACATCAGAATCTTCGGATTGTTCTCCGTCAGCTGCAGTAGGGACAGAGATGGATTCTTCCATCTTATGCTCTACTAAGCGGAGTACATCCTCGACCATGTCGAGACGACTGCTAATCATTCGTTCTAATCCAGATGTATCTACCTGAGCGTTAACAGGCGCTGCCGGAGCTAGCGTTGCTGTAACACTTGGTACAGATCCAATGCTGTTTAGGCGTGCTCGAGTCGGACCGGGTGAAATGGTCCAAGCATCTTCTTCACTCAATTCCCCTTGTTCGGGTAGAGGTACTTGTTCAATAGCCACGTTGGCCATGATTTTCAAGCGCTCTTCAGCGAGTTCAGCGTCTGCATCCCGGTCGTTCCCTGCACTGCCACTAAATGGCCATGCCATGGTACAACCTCCTGCGTTGTCATACCCGAAGGTAAGACATTACGCAGGCCGACTCAGACCACCACTGCACCACGTGAATCGTCGTTTACCTTCAGAATATCGAAGGTTGAACCGCCACCAACAACGTGAATGTACATAGATGCACGAGTGTTGTCATTGAACAACGAAGTTGGGCTGCAATCTTGGTCAACATCGTCGTTGACGTCGATCTCAACTCTGTAAGAGATACCTGCTTCGACAGTTGTTGCTACTGCTGGAGCAGCACCGTTAGCGTCAAGTGGAATAACCAAACTGGTGCCTCCATCTCCTTGAGTATCGTCAAATTCGCCTGCTGTTCTGTCAGTGGATGGAGTTGCGCCAGCACCGCCGTCAGGATCTTCGCAGAATACTTGCCAAAGAATGTCTCCTGGAGCAGTATCATCGGATCCAGCCGCTAGACGGAAGTAGACGACGAATGATTGAGCAGGATCGTCAACGAATACGTTGAGGATCTGTACTTTACCAGACATTTCGTCAGTTGTATCGTCTCCAGTTGATTGAGCGTTCTGTTGCAACTTCTCTGCAGTCTGAATAATGACCGCAGCAGCTACAGCAGCAACAAGGATAAGTGCGATGAATACAATCATTGCACCAATACCAATTGCAGCTAGGTTATCGTTTTTCATGTTCTTTTCTTGTGTGTTCTTCATATTAAATCACCTCAAACTACTACGTCACCAACAGATGGTGAACTGCCGTATTGTAATTCCTCGTATGTTGACCCTCCACCGTCGACGGTGAGGATTAGAACATCATCAGTGTTAGCAGTTGGAGCGCATTCATCGATTTCCATTACGAATACATAAGTTGTTCCTGGATTCAATGTAATAGCACCCGCGCCAGCACCGTCGCCAGTGTGGACTGTTGCACCAGTAAGGTCACCTTGTGCGAAAACAGTATCAGTTCCTGCTGCATTCTCACAAATAACGGTGTACCCTACGTCATCACCTTGGGTCGGTTCAGAACCTGGAGCCAATTCAAATGTCACGAAGAGATCGTGATTCGCAGGGGCTGCGGTTGTTGCCTCGATGATGATGTTGATCAGAGTTACTTTCGTAGACATCTGCTCTTGGGTATCGTCACCACTGGCTTGTGCGTTCTGTTGCAGCTTTTCTGCGGTCTGAATAATGACCGCTGCTGCGACTGCCGCAACAAGAATCAACGCAATGAATACAATCATTGCACCGATACCAATTGCAGCAAGTTCATCTTGCTTCGTTTCTTTTTGGTTTTTCATTTTTTTCACCTTTTTTTTACTCGTCCTCCCTCCGAAGAGAGTGGATATGGATGGGGTCAAGAAGCACCTCCTTGACCCAAGTCGATGCGAAGTGGCATACGTATTACTGCAACTTCGTCTGGAGTTAGTCTACCAATGAATGGTACTTTGTCTGCTGTAAAGCCTGGTGGAAGCCAAGGATTGATGAGAACATCTGATAGAGGCTCCATCGAACGGTTTTGAGCGCGAATAGTCACCATAACGTTACCATTCCTCATTTCATACCCAGTCGCTATTGAAAGTTTTCGAGAAAGTGGTATTTCATCCGAACCATGTCGCCGGTCGGCTTTGATTTCAAATCGAACTGGTAAGTTTCCACCTGGACCAATAACGGGTACGTCGATGAACGAGGGGTTTGAGATCCATCCTCTCGGCACAGGAGGTTGTAATCGCATCATTGGCAAGGGTATATCGCCGTCATTGATGATCCGAACGAGAAGAACTCCCGTCTCGCCACCTGCTGGCCATCGTGTATCCACAGATAGCCAAAAATGCCTGAATAAGAATGGATTGAGTGTAGATGAGTTGCCACCAATCAAATCATCAACAAGGTATTCAACTTCTGTAGCCGCATATCCAACATCTCCGATTTCAGCAGCGCCTGTAGCATTCCTGAGTCTTCGTAGAACGTTTTCTACTTCTTCTTCAGCAAGTGCTTTCTCACGCAATAAACGGTGAAGCATTGCAATGCTTCTACGGAGATAGAGTACATCTTCTTCTAACACTTCCAGTGCTTTTTCCGCTTTTCTTACACTGCGACGTGCTCTTCGGAGTCGATGAGCTTCCAAGAATGAGCGAGCTTGAAGCATGTCAAGTTCAGTTGTCGCTAATGAATTAACTTCATCGCTTACAACACCTTGAACAAGTGATTCAAGTTCTCTACTTGCCTGCATGAGGCGTTGTGCGCTTTCTGTTGAAGCAGCGATTGCAGCTTGCGCATTTGCCAAATCTCCATCTTGAAGTTCAGATTCTGATGAGAAATCAACATCATCAGTTTTGCTCTTCGCCATCAGACATCACCTCCTCGTTTGATTCAGCTGCAACTGCAGGCGGCTCGATAATTGCAGAGAGGTCAAGCCCTTCCATGGCAAGGTCATTCAGTAGACGTGCAGGGTCGCCGAGATCACGTTCAATGCGTGTTGCTTTGACTTCGATGTCAGTTAAGCGGCCGTAGAGCGAACCATACATGTTATTCGAGCGTCGAAGTATAATCCAGACGACAATTGTAGAGAGAAGAATATAGCCCACAAGTGAAATCAAATTCGCTTCATCTGGTGACATTTGTGGAGGTAACCCTAGAATAACTGCAATGAATCCAAGAATCGGAAGGCTTAGAATTACAGTAAGTTGCCTTCTGGCATCAGCCAATGCTTGGAAGTGATCTGCGTAAATAGTAGAGATGCCTTTTCGAGCACGTTGGTAATCTTCGTGAATGTATCTGAATTCTTCACTGCTTCGCCATGCCATACGCCAAACCCACAGTGCGGTAATAGCGATGATGCTTGGACCCCACCAAACGTAGTCAAGTAAGTGGAAAGAGAATCCAAGCATAACAACACCTGAGTAAACAGCCCCAAGTCTGTATTTCTCGTTTTGATTTGTGAGACCCAATAAACCAATTGTGATGATCAACGCAATTCCGAAGCCAGCAAGCACTGTAATCGGAGCAGGTGCGCTAGAGTCCACTGTTTGCTCAAACTGAACTACATCATTTTCTGCGATGTTGTTCAGGGCATAGGAGGATACGATGGAAACGGTACAATCTGCGTCAACTCCCTGTTCCCACCAATCAAGAGTTTCGCCCGTAACCTGCCAGCGAAGAGTTTCTTCAGCCCCTTCTGGTAAGAAAGGCACAATTGGTGTTTTATCGTTGATGACGATTCCATTGCATTCAAGTTTTGAATTGATACCGAGTGCTAACGCTGTCCCTTCATTCTTCAATATGAATTCAAGATAAGCTGTTTGTCCCTCCATCAATTCATCGAGTTCGTTACCATCCGCATCAACAATACGTTGAGAGGATGGATC
>JAKMFY010000050.1 GCA_022425185.1 Candidatus Poseidoniaceae archaeon
GATTTTAGTCACTTGGCTTGTTCGGCAATATGGATGGAGAAAGCGAGGCATGGCCTTACGAGGAGATGAACGAAAAGCCTCTCTCCAACGTCATCAGAAACATGGCGAATATATCCTTTGGGCTGGAATTGCCCTTGCTGCAATTGCATTTCTTGCTCGAGCAGCCTCCGGGTACATCCAAGAAGGAGATATCACCTCGGATTTACTTCCGCAAAGTGTCCATGGATATACTGGACCGATTGGTTTGATTCTTCTCTGGCTTGTCGTACGATATGGTAGAGATACTGCTTCAAGCAAAGAGCAGGGCGAAAAATTTTCCACTCAGAGAATGAAACATGGAAGAGCTGCAGATTTGGTCATGATCTTGATCATGTTCCATTCATTCCTCGGATTCATCTACACTTTCCAAGTCGTTTGAATTCACTTAATTCGAAGTGTATTCTCACGATCGTTCCACATTTTGATCCAATCATTGAGATTTGAGTCAAGCCCTGGTGGTTGAATTCGACACCCGCAAGCGTTCGCATGCCCCCCACCATGTGGGTCAAATGCTGTTGCGAGTTTGGATAAATCGTATCTATCTTGACCACCTTTGATGAACGAATTTGCATAGAAACTCGCTGACAAAGGAGGACGGTCTGGCCTGGACAAGTCTCCATCGCTGTAGCCATGTACTACACAACAAGCATCTGCCTTATCGCCAACATGGGCTGTGATAAGATATCCATTTGAGCGTATTCCCGAGTCATCAAGACGGCATATCGCTAACCTATCGATAATTTCTGTTTTTTCTTGAACGATGTTAACTGCATCAATACGTTGCACTCGTGCTGCCTTCATGCGTTCAGAAACGAGTTCATTGTTTGTGATGTCAACTAATTCTTTACATGTTGTAAACAGTTGTAAGAGGTGCTGCATGTAGGCATCATCATTCGAAGACAACGTTCGGGAAAGCTGTAAAACCGGACCGTCTTGGAGGAAATCATCACGAGATATGCCGCCAGAATCCAAGGCATCAACCATCGGCATAATTTCTTCAAGATGCGTGAGATCAAATTGGTCTTTGAATAATTCATAGGCTAAACGAGCGGCAGAAGGCGTATGCTCCCAATGAACAACTCCACCTTGTTTCGTGAATTCTTTTTCTTCAACTTCGTTTGGCTTGTTTGTCAAATGGTGATCAAGGTACCATCCACTTGCTGGATGGAATGGTAAGTCCACTGTCACCGTCTTTGAATCAATAACATCATCCAACATCCCCGCCCGAAGAATGGCTGCATGTCCGAAAACAACTTCTGCCTCAGGATAGGCTTTGAGCAGAACTGCTGCTGCGCACATCCCATCCAAATCGGAATCCGCTACAATTCGATTGATTTCTGGGAACGTTTCGGCACCAGTCATGCCAATTCCTTTTGTACGCGGGTTTTGAACGTATTGGAGTCTAACGGCGAAAAGGCCAAAGCATTGGATTCGAGGGACAAAATATGGAGACTTCATGCGGCGTAGTTTTGGTCAACTTTGATGCTGTTCTCCTCCTACAATATCCGCAAGGGCATTGGGATTTACCAAAAGGTCATGTTGAGATGACTGACGTTGATCACCTCGCAACAGTTCGAAGAGAATTGGGTGAGGAAACAGGGATCACTGAAATTACATTCGTTGAAAACTTTGTAGAACGCACAGCCTATACCTACAGACACAAAGGAAAACGAATGCACAAGGAAGTCTTCTGGTTTTTGGCCGAAACCGAGCAACTCGATGTGAAAATTTCACACGAGCATCGTGGCCATCTATGGCTCGATTGGGAGCAAGCTCTTGCCCAACTCACTCATGATGAGACAACATCTGTTGTTCGAAAAGCTTGGGAACATATGAAGAAGCAGTAATCAGATTTGATCGAAATCTGAATCGTTCTCATTCTGCCTATGAATCGAACCTGCAATTCCATCTTCTTTTCCGCGTTTTCCAAGAGGGAGCCACAACATTTCCTCTTCCCCCAAGACTGCCGTAATCCAACGGCTGAGCACAAAGAGCCAATCTGAAAGCCGATTAACATAGGTCAATACAAGAGGTCGAACTGAATCTTCGCCTTCGATATCTCTTAGGCGGACAATGTTCCGTTCTAACCGCCGAGTTACTGTTCTGGCATGATGGAGCATTGCTTGAGGAGGTCCGCCTGCAGGCAGGATGAACGAGGTGAGCGGTTCGGTCTGACTTAGCCATGCATCCATATCAGAAACTAATACATCGGATTGATCATCGTTGATGAGAACCATATAATCTGGGAGGTTTTCTGGTGGGCAAGCAAGTTCAGCCCCAAGATCGAAAAGCTCATGTTGGACTCTTGAAAGGGCAGAGTCACAAATGAAATGGACGCGCCCAGCGCCCTTTCTATCTCCCCCATCTCTATGCCCCATCGGAACACGTGCACACTCCATCCTTGCAACACCAAGGAGTGAATTCAATTCGTCACAATCCCCAACAACAGAAAATCGTGCATCGGATTTAGAACGGCGTGACCCGTCGACTAAGGAAGATTCTCCAGTATCTCCGCCACCTGTATGAACTCGATCTATCCGAACCATTGCTACGCCTCTAAACCATGCGAAACTATGCTTCTATGAGTGGTTTTCGGGAAGAATATCCTTCATCAATACCATAATACCATTCGATATCAGGCTCTCCCATTGCCCATGAATACATCATAATCTTGTTATCAATGACGCCATACCATTCTATTCTACCAGGATCTAGTCCTGCAACACGAGCACCCAGCCGCTCAATTCTAGCAACGGTTTGTTGCCAATCTGCGACAAGACCACCCAATAATTCAGCCATCTCAACAACATATGGATGCTCTGGAGCGTATCTATCGAGAAGTATTTCAATCTCCTCAGTCATATCATGCGCTTCGTCAACAAGTGATTGGAGGGTTGCAAGTTCCCGTTCGACTCTTGAAAGACCTTCTCGGACTTCATCGACGGTTAGGATATGCATGTTTTCAAGCCCTTCAAGTTGCAATTCTTCTTCGGGAAGATCCTCAAACGACATGGGTTGACCTGAAAAGAGAGGTTCACGGTCAAGATTGAACATGTGGTCATGTTTTTATTGGCACCACTTAATCTCATCGGACGTTTGGGATGCAAGGGAGTTGTTTCAAGACGATGTTTGAGGCGTGGCCTTGACCTGAAGGTTGCGAAATACCTTGATTGAGAGGTGAACTCCAACATAGATCCATGCAAGAACCTCCATCGTCACGAGTACGTAATACCACGGTCCGAGAGATTGAATCATCTCAATCCCACTGTAAGGGACGCCGTTAAATCCCATGTATACGGCTTGAGAAAACAAGTTTGAGGCTATCCAAATGGAGACCATCCAGAAAAAGATTGAACTTGAAATTACTTTACCCATGTTATAATATTGACCTCTGGCATATTAAAAGTATCTGTTTAATGCTTAACATTTACCAGATTACGGAAGTATAATGCGTTTTACGGCCCTATTCTTCTTCAATCATTGGAAGAATTGTAGCGGCATCAGAATCCAGGGCGATGAGCGCATCATGGATGGCCTCTACATATGGTCGAGCAACTGCTCGTTCCCCACCTTCGCGAAGAAGTAATTCCTCCCACTCTGATGCCGCAGATGTGTCACCAAGGAAAAGGTGAATCCGATGTAATGCAAGATAGGCCATTGGATTAAGATGTTCTTCATCAGCATCCCATCCTCGCTCGAAACAAGAAATCGCACCTTGTGGCCCAGTTAATCGCCCTTGCATGAGAGCAATCATACCTGCTTGTGACCAAGCAAGAGGTAACTTTCCAATGAGCAAGCCTCTGAAGATTAACCAGGTTTCCCCTCCCCCAATAACGACCAATGTAAGGAAAGCAGCCCACTGCTCCAATGTGGAAAGATCGCTCCATGTTTCAACCATAAGTCCAACAACACCCACACAGAATAACAATCCGGCATATGGAGCGACGAGAACATCCCGTTGAGTTCGTGCGAGATGGTATACACCTGCAACCAACCCAAAACCTCCCAGAGCACATAGCATAACAAAATGGGCATTGGAACCCATTGGCCTTGGAGCTGCCTGGCCGATTAAAATCAATACTGCAAGCATTATCAAAAGCCAACCAAAGCGAGAACTTGGTTGTGGAAAGGGCTGGTTCTTACTGTTGTAAAGCAATGCGAATCCAATAAAGAATTCAAAACATATGAGCGCCCATCGTAGACTGGTTTCATCAGTCAATGGGAGCGCCATGAATCTCCGTTGTTACAGGTATTCTTTATGATTCGCTCAGTCTTTATGATACAATGATCCTTTAAGAATTTCATGAGCCCTATACACTTGTTCGAACAAAATGATTGCTGCCATTTCATGTGTAAACGTGAGAGATGACAATGAAATGCGCTGCAACGTAGGCTCTTTTCCAGCCCAACCTTCAGCAGGACCAATCGCAAAATGTGTATCTTCGCCCGCGATTTTCCATTGTTTTATTTTTGCTGCAAATTCGGTTGATTCGAAAGAATCGCCGCGCTCGTCAAGAAGAATTAATCGACCTTTTTTTGACTTCAATTTATCGAGATAAACATCGAGTGAATCGTTGTGAATATGCGTCTTGACGCCCGCGCTGGAGAGACGTTGTTGATACATCTCGGCAATACTTGCAATGGCCTTATCTTTGAGTTTTCCATGAAGATGGATATTGATGCGGCCCATATCTCTGCGAGAAGATGGTTCTTTTTTCATATTCGTACGAAAGATGAAAACAAACGTCGATTTGGAAACGCCATGGGATGGTGGCCTTTTGGTAAGAAATCGGGTTCTAGGAGACAAATCATCAATGACCCTCTAAGGAAAGATACCAGAGTATGGTTATCGGAATTACGAGATATTTGCGAAATGAATTTTGACAACCCTGAAGCGGCTCGTAGACTGATTCGACAAATGCAAGTGGATTGGCACCAAGCATTCTCAGAAGGCGTGCTCCCTCAATACAATCGTGAAGGGCTTGAGAGCCGGGCGTTCCGTCTCTTGTCATGTTCAGATGATGAATGGATTTCATGGCTTGACAACGATAATTTCTGGAAGCCGGGATGGCGCCCTGGGCAAGAAGATAACGAGGATTGAAGAAGGGGTCCTTTGTCGTACATCCATGAGCAAACCTACGCTCCACCTCTTGCAAACGTGCCCATTCTCATGGAAAGTTCGAGGGATTATTGAGCATCTTGGAATGGATGTTCAAGAGATTCAGATCAATGCAATGAAGACAAAAAAAGAACTTGCGTTTACTGACGGATGGAACAAGGTCCCAGTGTTTACTGATGCAGAAGGGACGGTTGTTGTGGATTCCACTCCTATAATGTCCTACATTGATGACAAATACAATCAAAGTAAACTTTCCAACGCAAAGGGAACTGAACGATACGACAACATGCTCGAACATGTCGATAGTGCATGGAAAAGTGCTACAATTCCAATCCTCTACGGTTCTCTTGGATCTGCCCTAAGCACCACTCGCCGTGTCTCAAAACTCGAAAAGTTCGGATTCATTTCTAGACGACTCTATGCATGGGCAGGATTTCCAATCATGTGGGGCATCATTGCTCGAAAGCGTGTAAAGAAAGATGGGCGAACACCAAAGAAACTTTGGCACGATCTCTTAACAGAGTATACTGAGTCTTTCCAAGGAAAGGATTTCTTTGGAGGAGAACACCCAGATCTCGTAGACTTTGCTGCATTCGGATACATGCGTTCGGTTTCACCCTTCAAACAATTCAGACTTCTAGAAGAACATGAAAATGGAATGATATGGTATCGTAAGATGGAACAACACCTCAACTGAAGTGATCGTTTGGATATCATCTCTGTGAATGAATTTGAGTTCAAGCCCATTTCACAGGGTAGCTCATTCCTAGGAAGTGACAAAGGGGGCTGGATCTATGCAAGTCAAAGGCCTCGGTATGAGGTTCAACTCCCTGATTATTACATTCTTGAGAACCCTATCACAAGGAGACAAGTCGCTCGTTTACTTGGAGAAAGCGAGGAAGTCGAAGATTCTGCTGAACCTATGATCGGCCTTATTGGAAGTGAGATAGAAGCTATACGCAAACAGATTGAAGAACAATTCGACTTCGATTCATTACCTGGTAACTGGGAGGTTCGCCCACCGTCTTTCCCAGAATGGCGTCATGCTCGTGATGAAATCAATCTCGACTCTGGAGTTGTCGAAATATTAGGCGATGCTGCTGCTGCAAATCATCGTGGAGCTATGATGGATGGGCGAGTCCGTCCAATTGAAACCACTGGCCCGTTGCAGTATCACCGATTAGCAGTAGAAATGCACCCAAAGCGGAAAGGTGTTTTTGCAACCTCAAACATCCCCGTTGATCGGTCACTTACGAATACAGTTGTACGATTTGTCATATCTCCTGTACGCGAGTCTCCGGCAAGAAGGGTCCCTAAAACTGCAGATTCTTGGGGTAATTTCCGAACGGAACTATTGTGGACAACATTGCTTGGAATTATTCCGTCTTTCCTCATACCTATTCTTCGTGGTTTCGACACGTATGCCCTCGATGGTTGGCCGAATCTGCTGTTCGGAGGACTTGTTGCAGGATTTGTGACTGGCGCAATATGGAGGCCAAGAAGGCCAACAATTTCCTATGAGGAAGGAGTCATTCAAGAATCCGGAGACTCATGGGCTAATGTTTCCCAATAAGAATCCTTACGCATAGCATCAGCAACGCAGATTGCAGTCATGTTAACAATATGACGAACACCGTCTTGGCGAGCAACAAGTTGGACGGGATTTTTCATTCCTTCAAGAATTGGCCCAGTCATTTCAGCGTCAGCAAGTTGTTCAAGCATCTTGTAAACGATATTTGCTGAAGCAAGGTTTGGGAGAACCAAAATGTTCGCTGGGCCTGTGAATTCCATGAATGGATATTCTTGCTGAACCGTTGGATCAAGAGCAGTATCTGCCTGCATTGGCCCATCGATTACAAGTGTGGGGTCGAGAATTCTGGCCATTTCAACTGCCTCTTCAATACGGTCACTTCGCTGAGCACGGGTGCTTCCAAAGTTAGAGAATGAAAGCATAGCAACCTTTGGACTTACACCAAATCTTCGGGCGACTTTTGCTGTTTGAACAGCAATTTCTGCAAGTGTGCGGCTATCAGGATAGACATTCACTGTTGCATCTGCAAGGAAGAGAAGACGTCCTTTGATGGTCACCATGTAGCAACCAATCAGGCAATGAGCATCATCAGCAGGGCCGATTGTTTCCAAAACTGGACGTAGAACATCACTGTAATTTCGGCTGACACCGCCAACAAACCCATCAGCATCCCCAAACTCAACCATCTGACTTGCAAAGTATGGCCGGCTCTTGAGAAGACGAGCTGCATCGACTCTTGTAACACCCTTGCGCTGTCTTCGATCGAACAACTTTTCCGCGTAGATTCCTTTTCTTCGTTCGTCCGTACGAGGGTCATAAACCTCGTATTCGAAATCAAAATGCATTTCCTCCATCATTCTGGCGATTCTGTCTTTAGGACCGAGTAAAATTGGCTTACATATTTTCTGTTCGACCAGTTGAGCAGCAGCGCGAATAACCTTCTCATTGTCTCCTTCTGGGAAAACGATTCTCTTATTTCTTCGACGAACTTGGTTGATGACACTGCGCATGATTGAATATGTCATTCCTAGTCTCGCCTCGAGGGATTCCCTGTAACTTTGGAGCGAGAATTCTTCTTTGGTTACCGAAGTAATTCCTTCATCAACTGCAGCCTGTGCTACAGCAGAGGCCTCCCAAATCAACACTCGGCGATCGAATGGTTTTGGGATGATGTATTCTGGCCCATATTCCATCGTTGCACCATCGTAAGCAGCTGAGATATAATCAGGAACGGGCTCTTTTGCTAATGCTGCAAGCGACCTCGTTGCTGCCATTTTCATATTCTGAGTAATATCTCTTGCACGTACGTCAAGAGCGCCTCGGAAAATGTAAGGAAAACCTAAGACATTGTTCACTTGGTTGGCGTAATCTGAACGACCTGTGGCAATGATAGCATCTGTGCGAACTTCAAGAATTTCTTCTGGAAGAATCTCTGGGGTTGGATTCGCAAGGGCGAATACAATTGGATTGGCTGCCATAGAAGCAATCATTTCTTTTGTAACAAGTCCGCCTTTAGAAAGACCGAGAAGTACGTCAGCATCCTTCATGGCTTCAGCCAGAGGACCATCTGGACAGTCGACTGCAAATTTCGCCTTGTATTCATTGAGTTCTCCTTTGTCAAGACGACTGGTTGTGATGATTCCTTGTGAATCTATCATCTTGATATTCGAACGCTTCACACCAAGAGCAACATAATGCTCTGCACACGCAAATGCAGATGCTCCAGCTCCAAGGACAACGACATTGATTGTACCCAATTCCTTTTCTTGTAATTCTACTGCATTCAATAATGCAGCACCTGAAATGATTGCTGTACCATGTTGATCATCATGCATGACTGGAATGTCTGTTGCTTCCGCGATTCTACGTTCAATTTCAAAACATTCTGGCGCCTTGATATCTTCAAGATTAATGCCTCCAAAGGTTTTGGAAATGTTGACAACTGTTGAAATAAATTCTTCCGGATCTGTCGTATCAACCTCGATATCAAACACATCAATGTCGGCAAATGTCTTCAAAAGAAGGCCTTTTCCTTCCATGACGGGCTTACTGGCCAAAGCACCAATATTTCCAAGACCTAATACAGCGGTTCCGTTTGAAATAACAGCAACTAAATTACCTTTTGAAGTATAGCGATACGCATCCTCTGGCCTCTCTGCGATTTCGAGACAGGGGTAAGCGACTCCAGGAGAATAAGCAAGCGAGAGTTCGTGTGCTGTTGAGTGTGGTTTTGTTGGCACCACCTTGATTTTTCCACGAGGTTCTTTTTCGTGATACTCGAGTGCTTCACGACGGAGAATTTCGTCTCTTTTTTTCTTCATGTTTTTATCCCCTAAACCTCTCTTGGTAGCATCAATGGTTTGAGCATTGTTCCTTGATTGGTCTTGATAGAGGGTTTCTGTAACTCGTTTTGGTGAACCAACGATTGTAAGGACTATGGGTTGCTTGCTCTTGTTGAGGACTGAGGAGAGAACATGCGTTCGAGAATCATCGCAACAATCGGCCCAGCAAGTAACGGCGTTGAGACGTTAAAACAGATGATTGAAGGGGGTATGGATATTGCTCGACTCAATTATTCTCATGGTGATTTCAAGGGCAAAGAGCAAACAATACAGAACATTCGTTCAGCGGAATCAGAGGCTGGGAAGTATGTCGGACTTCTAGCCGATCTTCCCGGGCCTAAACTACGATTGGGAACCTTCGAAGGCGAAGTTGTCTTGGAAAGAGGAGAACTTGTCGACCTCCATTGTGGGGTCTCAGATGGCTTGCCTACACAAGCAAATACAATTCTTGGCGAACCTGTGAAGACATTACCCGTTGAGTGGGATGGTTTATCCAAGGATCTACGCGTGGGTGATCCAGTTCTTCTGTCAGATGGATTGATTCGATTAGAGGTTCTATCTGCTCCTGAACATATCGGAGAAGTTGTTCGGTGCCGTGTTGAGGACGGTGGCATCTTAACAGAGAGAAAAGGAATAAATGTCCCAAGAACACTGGTTAAACTCCCTGCTGTCGGGCCTCATGATCTTGATTGTCTAGAACATGCCCTCTCTCAAAATGTTGATTTTGTTGCTGTGTCTTATGTCCGTAGTGCTAGTGATCTTACACCAGCACGTGAGCGTATCAAGAAGGCTGGTGTGCACACCTGGATTGTTGCTAAGATAGAACATCCTGCGGCTCTCGAACAGCTGAATGAAATCGTCGAAGCTGCTGATGTTGTTATGGTTGCGAGAGGAGACTTGGGTGTAGAAATACCCCTTGAAGAAGTTCCTGCTGCTCAGGAGAGAATCGTTTCTGCATGCCTCGAAAGAGGAACGCCTGTTGTTGTTGCAACCCAGATGCTCGAAAGTATGGTCAATCATGCACGACCTACTCGGGCTGAGGTAACGGATGTCGCTACAGCCATTCGACAACACGTTAGCGCCGTGATGCTCTCTGGAGAAACCGCAGGAGGGCAGCATCCAGTGAAAGCGGTTGAAACAATGGCCCGCATTGCTGAAACTGTTGATGCTTCAACAGCAGATTTACCCGAACCTCCCGCCCTCGCCGCGTATGTTTCCACCCGTGTCATTGCTGGTGCAGCCGTCGATATCGCAAGAGAGACAAACGCAAATCATCTGATAGTTGCAACCGAACATGGGAATGCCGCTCGTTTGATGGCTGCATATCGGCCACGAATTCCGATATATGCAATGACGAATCGAATTCGTGCTGCTCGTAGAACAACTATCTTGCCGGGTGTTGAAGGATTGCTTGTCGAAGAAAAGACGAGGGCAAGATCGACTGTTGCAGAGGCTGTTCGATTATTATATGAACAGAAAAAAATCAAGCCAAATGCGAAGATTGTTGCTATTTCAGGTTCACCTCAGGCAATCAGTGGTAGGACATCTACAATTCGATTGTTGCAAGTACAAAAAGACGGCGAACTCTCTGATTTAGAGTGAAGCATTGTTCTGTCAAACAAACACCGCATTCAAATAGTGAAAAGAACGCATTCAATTTCATGAGCGAAGCCCGTATACATTCATCTCGCTCGCGACGAGCAATGTTTCTGACTGCGTTGATGTTACTATCATCGTGGTCTCTGGCACTTGCCGCTGTTCCGATGGCATCTGCTCATGAAACTCAAGATGTCATTTCATGGCCGCTTTCTGGCAGTAATGATACCGGTTGGGTTCAACTCAATGCCACGATTGGTACAGATCCAATCCTCAGCAGTCAAGCGACCGCAGATTGGATACTTGAGTTCGCTCCTGGTGCAGAAATTTCAAACGCTTCACTGCAAATCCATGTCAATGGATCTGACGGGTTAATGATCGATCAACCGCTTCTCGTAGCCAACGACATAGGCGTCAACCTTTTCGATTGGAGAGGACAAGGTGTTCTCGGCGCCGCTGATTCCTTTGATGGAGCAAATCCATACACAGATCGGCTTTCGCCAAATAGTGCAACAGGTGCAGGATGGACATTACCGTCAGATGCGACAATCACTGAACTTGCCTTTGAAGCCCTTGCACCAGTCGATCCTGTAACTTCGTTCACTCCGTTAACGATTCCGGTTACATCATATGCTCAGCATCCCGTTGATGGGCAACTGTACCTTGCAACCGGTAGTACAATCCTCGTCTTCGATGCTGCGAATGATCCTGCGATTATCGACTTTTATGATTTTGTTGAATTAGAGCCTGATTCTTCATTTGGAGCGATTGCTGATATTGCCATTGGACCAAATGGTAACCTTCACGTGGCTTTTTCAGAACCTTCAGAGTTTAGAATGATTTCACAAACAGACGGAACAGTAGGAGCTGGTTTACCATCATTCC
The DNA here is from genome assembly GCA_022425185.1 of Candidatus Poseidoniaceae archaeon. Classification (GTDB taxonomy): domain Archaea; phylum Thermoplasmatota; class Poseidoniia; order Poseidoniales; family Poseidoniaceae; genus MGIIa-L2. The sequence goes on from JAKMFY010000050.1 coordinate 11,513, forward strand.
CTGCAGGGGACATAGGAGCATTTGAAGTTCTAACCTCCGGCATTTACGCAGCAAACACAGGAGGGGACTTGTATTCATTCGATTCAACCTCTTCTGGTTGGAGTCTGCTCCTTTCATCTTCCACATCCAGTGTCGTCAATGATTTGCACGAAGAAAACAATATCCTCTATATCGCCACGGACAATGGTGTAAACCGGTATGACCTCAACACCAATCAAGCACTGTCTTCTTGGAATTCTGGAAACGTTCTCCACAGTGATACGATTTCAGAAATAACAACTGCTGGAAATCAGCTTCTCTTTTCCTCTCCTGATAACGGACTCGCTCGATTCAACTGGAACTCAGGCTTTTGGCTTGCAACATGGAATGACGGAAATTGGCTCGACTCTAATACAGTATCAGGCGCCCAAGCTTACCAAGATACACTTCACATTATGAGTGGAAGCAAACTCCATCGCTATGATCTCTCCACCGGTGTTTTCGGTTCTTCAATCGATTTGAATCAGATGAATCTAACACAAAATTCAGTCGGCATGATGATGCCGTGGTCACCCGGTGGCGCTCGAGCTCCTTCTTCAATGATGCATGCCATGCTCGATGGCAGCAGGCTCGTACTCATCGATGCTACAATGCAAAGCACAGTTCAACGAGAAATTGTCATTGCAAGTGGTCCATCTGGACCTGAAATGAGTGATGCAGTCGAACATAATGGAATTCTCTATGTTGCAGGATTTACCTCTGAACAACTTGATAGATTCGATATTGCAAACTCTCTGTGGTTAACTTCTATTGATTTAGGAGACAAAATCACTGCTCTTGGTCGAGCAGGAGATACCATCCTTGCTGGAACTGTTGATGATGGAGTCTTCCTCATCGAAAACGGCACTATTCGAGCAAATGTTCCTCCTAGTTCTTCGACAGATGCTTCCGACAATTACGTTCTCGATATTGCGGCTGCAGGCGATTGCGGAGATCCGATTGGATGCAACATCATCGTCACTCAACTCAACGGAGTGTACAGAATTGATGCCGATGCAACGGCCATAGGCTCTGCAACACTCCTAAGGTCTGGAGTAACAACTGGGCAACTTGCAATCTATGCAGACGTATGCTACATCACAACACAAGATGGATTGCTAAGATACGATATCAGTAACGATACGTTCCTTGCCCCTTGGGGATCGACCGGCGTCAACGGTGTTGACAATGCCCCTGTGGCAGTCATTGGAGACATTGTTCACATGGGCTTGTCTGGATACGGTGTTGCTCGAAAGAATATTCTAACTGGAGAAATATTGACTCCCCTTAATTCTGATACGACGAACATGCAAACAAACACGATCTATGCCCTCCAAGCAAGCGGAAACGATTTGTGGATTGGAACCAATATTGCTGGCTACATCTGGGATGGGTTCTCAGTTAGTGAAACAACCATCGGACCGCGCAGTGATTGGACAAAACGGCCTTCGCAACATTTCGATTACGTGCTTGATGGAAATGCAATGTGGTCTGGTACAAACATAGGCGTATGCAAGTACGACCTCTCAGGAAACATTGCTGACTGCCTCAATGTCTACGATGGTATGCCAAATTGGGCTACATACACAGTTGGCGTCAACAGTACAACCGTGTTTGGAGGAACCTTCTCTGGCGTTGGACTCATCGAAAAGTCATCCTTCAGCGTTGTTGGAGAATGGGATGCTGGGTCACAAACCGATAATGCAATCGTAGAAATCATCGACGATATTGCTTACATCGGACTCAATGGAGTGGGTATAGCTCGATGGGACATAGCAAACAGCCAATGGCTTACAACGTGGACCACAAGCAACGTCCTAGACAATGGAAATCAGTTTGTCACAGGCATGATTGAAGATATTCGACCAGGCCTTATCTGGATCGGCGGAGAAGACGGTTTTCAATTGATAAATACAACAACAGGTGCTGAAGTCTATGACATCGAGGTTTCAAACAGCCTTTACGTGGGTAACGGTGATCCATTTGATTTGACAATGTACGGATACACGATGTATTACCATCAAGGAGTTTCAAGCGATAGTGTCTACGGAATTGATGTAGGGAACTTCACTGCGATAACACCGCTTGATGCTGGCCAAGAAGTCAGCGAAAATGGCGGAGATGTTGTCGGCATGACCATTGTTGGAGACACGCTTCTTGCAAGCGTTGTATCTGGACAATGGTGGAATCAAGAAGGGAGCGGAGGCATCGCTCAGTACGACTTAGTATCTCAAACGTGGAATACGTCTGTTTTACCCGAGGGTTCAGTTGACCGGGTTACAGCATTCAATTCATCGACTGGACATACATGGATTTCTTGGGGAGAAATCGGCCTTGAAGTCTACAGCCCAAGCGGGACAAAACTAGGCTCATGGGATACACTTTCTTTCCCAGTTCGTGAGATTATTGAATATGATGGCTTGATTCTGTTTGCCACTGAAGACGGTGTTGAACGATTCAATGAGTCCTCTTTCCAATGGGAAACGGCATGGACGCCCGGTAACGGTTTGCCGAATGCAATGGGGGACTGGATTGGTGAACTTTGGACTGATGGAAGTACCTTGATGGTCGGTTCAGCAAGCTTCGCTGGCTGGGGCGGATTCCAACGAGGTATAATTGGTCAGTTGGATGCATCTGGCACCTGGACCACCTATACCACTGGTCAAAACGGAATTCCGAATGGCTATCCAATCTCGATGGAAGAATGTGGGTCCTACCTCTATGTCGGACTCTTCAATAATAATGGAGGTGTAACATACATTGACCTTGCAAACACAACTGCTGCAGGCTCGTTTACTACCTCCGTTCTCAAGAGCGGGCGAGTAGCTGCAGTTGCTTGTGATCCATCGGATACACTGTACGTCGGTTACGATGATGATAACTTACCAATTTCGAAATACGATACCACCCAATCTACATGGATTGCGGAAATAACATCTAACACAAATGGAATTCCTACAGACCCTGTATGGCTTGATGCATTCAGTTATGCAGATGGTAAATTGCTCATTGGTTACGATGACAATGGAGGTTTTGCAGCCATTTCAACACTTGGTCCAATTACTGGGCAAGCAAGTGTCCAATCGGTGGGAACTGCGGTTACATCGATCAAATACAGCGGGAATGAATGGCTCATTGGTCAAGCAGGAGGGGCAAGTGGATACTCTCATGTTGACATACTCAGTTCCACGGGATTGAATACCGAATTTGAGTTACCAGCCTTGGTTAGCGGTAATATCGAAGCAATGGTCAGCGATGGTTCTCGTATTTGGGTCTCGACCTACTCAGTCACTGTAAACGGAAATAATCCTGGTGCGGGTTCTGGCGGTATATTGCAAGGAACATTCAACTCCAGTGGAGGTATTGACTGGAATGAGGGTTGGTCCTTATCATTCAATAATCAGGTAAATTCCATGCTCATGGAAGGAAATATGATCTACATCACCACCCAAAATGGAGGGATGTACACGCTTGATACTGCTACAAACGTATTGCAAAAGAAGAATGGTGCCGTCCACGACAGCCAAGATGGAATTGCATTGCATCAATCTGGGGGTGTCTCGACACTCTTCATCGGATTGCTTGGCACATCATCGACTGCTGCTGGAGTACAAATATTCGACATCGCAACTCAACAATTCACAAGTGGCCAGCTCCTATCTGGACTCCCTTCGGATAACATCCAAGGATTCGCCTTCTCGAATTCACACATCTACATTGCAACCCAAAACGGAATTGGTCGCTGGAATCTAACCACCAATGACTGGGACAATCCGTTGACAACATCGGATGGCCTACCAACCTCAAACATTGAAGATATTCGGTACATCTCGAACACCCTTTACATCGCAAGCCCAAGTGGTCTAACACAGTACATCCCAAACACAGGTGCAGTAAACACAATGACAACTGCTGATGGCTTGTTAGGGAATTCTGTTTGGTCTATTGAAACCTACACAACCAGTCAATCAGGTACATGGTTAATCCTCGGACATGATGGAGCAGGAACTGAACGGCCAGGCCTTACTGTCGTTGATCTCTCAAATGTCTCTGTTGCTGCCACTCATCGATTTGATCAACTCCCTTCCAATTTCATCACCTCAGTCGCTTCGGATTATGGTGGCCTTCACATCGCAACTGATGTTGGGCCATTGGTTCATTACAACGGACTGACTGGAGAATTCGAAGATGGACTTGCAAGTTTTGAACTCGGATCGGGTTGGCCAATCTATCGCATGGA
>JAKMFY010000068.1 GCA_022425185.1 Candidatus Poseidoniaceae archaeon
GTATCTTGGAAGGCTTGTAGAATTTGGTGAAACTGATAAGATCTTTTCTGATCCAGACTTGGAGTTAACCAAGAGATACATTACGGGAAGATTTGGTTGAGGTGATAATATGCCAATTAGAACAGGATTAGATGAGCGACTTGGATTAGTTAGACAGGATTTGAAAGATTACTTTGAAGAAGCAAAGCAGGTATATGAAGATGCGATAACGGCATTTACAAAGCTTGATTCTGAAGTATACAGCGAAGTGAAGAAAGTACGGAAGCATGCACGGGAAGTCAATTGGGATCTCACAAATAATCTGCTTTTGATTTTAGCACTGAATCAACCACTGATGAAAGATTTGAGGGTTGTTGCCGCTTACTTACGTAGCGTTGATACGATTGAAAGAATTGTTCGCCATGCACGTGATATTGCTCGTTCTGATCGTTCACTCGATGAGAATGCAGCTGAATTACCGGAGGTCATCGTTCAATCTGTACTTGGGATGCACAAGAGTATGAATTCATTACTTGATACGATGTGTACATGTTTAACTGAAAACGAAGATGTACCAATTGAAGAAGTTCGTAACTATTGGAAAAATATCCGCCAAGAGCATCGAAAGGCTGTCGATGCGTTATCGAGCCTCAAATCAGATACAATGGGAGGAAAGGCTGCTCGATTAGATATTGTTAACATCGTATCTCGAGTTGAGCGTTCTGCATACAATCTTGTTCGACTTGCAAGCCTATGGCATCATGCACTTCACAATGAGAATCTAATTCTCGATTCAAAGTGAAGTTCACATTGCTGATTTTGTCGTCTCGATAATGACTGCACCAATCTTGTATGGGTCACCATTAGATGCAGGTCGGCGGTCTTCAAGGCGGCCAATCCAGCCATCTGCTGGAACAGTTGCTGGTACACGAATGGATGCTCCACGATCGGAAACGCCGTATGAGAATTGATCGATTGATTGGGTTTCATGCAGACCGGTTAATCGTAGCTCGTTGTGAGCACCATAGACATCCATGTGCTTCTTGATGTTCTGACCAAACGCTTCACAAATTGTATCGAAAAGCTCCTTTCCACCAACATCGCGCATAGCACCATTGGAGAAGTTTGCATGCATACCGGAACCATTCCAGTCTCCTTGAACTGGTTTTGGATGGTATTCAATGTAGTAGCCGTAACTTTCAGTCAATCTGTCGAGGAGATAACGGGAAACCCACAACTCATCGCCTGCTTTCTTAGCACCTTTAGCGAAGACTTGGAATTCCCATTGGCCACAAGCAACTTCTTGGTTAATTCCTTCAAAGTTGATTCCTGCTTCTAGACAAAGATCTGCATGTTCTTCAACGAAGGCACGTCCGTGAGTATTCTTTCCACCGACTGAACAGTAGTACAGTCCTTGTGGACCTGGATATCCGCCCACTGGGAAACCAACTGGGAGTTGTGTATCGACATCCATGATGAAATATTCTTGCTCGTATCCGAACCAGAAATCGTTGTCGTCATCGTCGATTGTAGCTCGAGCATTCGATGCATGAGGTGTTCCATCTGGATTGAGTACTTCGCACATAACAAGGAAACCATTGATGCGTTGTGGATCTGGATAGATTGCAACTGGCTTGAGAAGACAATCTGATGCCCCTCCTTCCGCCTGGCGTGTTGAGGACCCGTCAAACATCCATTCTGGACATTCTTCGAGGGTACCTGAAAAGTCATTTCTGACCATGGTCTTGCTTCGCATATTCTGTGTTGGTTCGTAGCCGTCAAGCCAAATGTATTCCAATTTTGATTTCGTGGACATCAAATGCAAGGTATCGTAGACGGTATATCAATCATTTGTTCACTAATTATGATTATATTTGTGCGTTATGAATAAAGATAACTCTTTTTAATAATTAAATGATTATTTTATACACTTTATTTTGTAAAGAAAATTGTCAATTGCTCGATTTTTATTGTAAATTTATTCAATCGTTCAATGATTGAATTTCAACGATAAATCGTCAATTATTGTTCGCCGCTTCTTCGGACTGGGGTGTAAGGAGAACATCAGCTTCTGTTCGTTCAATCAAGGGCAATTCTACAACGGATAGCGACGGCAAAACGTGGACTGTGCAGGTTGTTCCACATGCTGGAGCCAAGTAATCTTCACCTTGTTCAGACAGAACGAAACGTAGACCATGCCCTGCAGGAAGAATGGCATCGATCGCTTGGAATTCCATGAGCATTGTAATCGCTTCTCCCGGAATTACGGTTTGAGCGTCGTATCCGCCAGCATGGTATCGAACATCCATTGTAGCGTGTCCTAAGCGTATTCCAGTTTCAGCATCTTGCATCTCAACAAAAATTTGCCCGCCATCAAATGTGGGGACTGCCATGAGATGAATCGTTGCAAGGCCAGCGATGTGGAGGTTGTCGGTATCACTGATTGCAGGACAGTTGACTGTGAGCGTTTGTCCACCACCAACCACTGGGGCGCCTCCGCCAACAAACGCCCCATCGTTTACGCAATCTGAAAGTTCCAATGGAAGGCGCTCAACATCGAGAGGAGGCCATGATTCTTCGACACGCCATTGACCGTCATTTCGCTGTACTTGGGCGTGTAGATCGGGTTTCTCTCCAATTCCTTTGAGATAGTACTCCATCCATTCAAACAGGTCTTGTCCCCAATCCCATCGAGTCATGTTCTGGATTGCTTCCCCGCCGTATCCTGATTCCTGATTGTTGTGTTTCGACCATTGATCGGGATAGTTGTGCTCCCATTGTCCGAGCATTCCAGCGACGTCATATCCTGCATCGATATAGGCTTGGTACCAATTTGTACCTGGAGGGCCTCCAAAGACCTGATGCGGATCGACATTCCAATCCTGTAAGCCTTGAACCCAATAGATGCTCCCATTGTATTTTCCGAGAGCTTTGTCGATATGGCTGCGTTCGTCGTAATAATTATCCATGTATGGATCAAGTTCCCCTAATCCATAGCGAGCGGGTCCTGCTAGGAATCCTTCAACCACGTCAGCGCACATGTTGTCCAAATCATCTGCATCATAGTCGAGGATGGAGCCGCCATAATTTGAGTGCATGATTTGACTGCGTGCTTCTGCGCTTCCGTTCTTGTAGAGAAGTGGTCCAAGGGCAGTGGTTCCAGAAATTGGAACGATCGTCTTGAGATGTGAACTGCCTTGTGCTGCGGCTTCCCATGCTGTTGCGCCTTCGTAGGATTTCCCATAGATTGCAACATTTCCATTGCTCCAGTTCTGAGTACCGAGCCATTCAACTGCGGCATGGATACCTTGTCCTTCTCCGTCGCCTCTGTAATCGAAACAGCCAGTACTCTCCTCGGTTGCAAAGACTGCAACTTGGGCTAGGGCGTACCCATGAGGAATGAAATTGTCATAGATGAACTCGCCACGTCCCGCACTAACGACGTTCGTTGGAGATGATTCACTCCCCTGTTGACCATAAGAAAAATATGGGCTTATGACTGCAATCACCGGAACTTGATCACCGAGTTCTGTGTTTGAAGGAAGCCAGTAAGATAGATGCACTTCTGCTGTGTTTGGCCCACCTTCCCATGTTCCTGAAGTGTCGACATCAATTGTTGCTTCTTGGACTGTGAGGGGCTCATGTGGTCCATCTTCGAGGACTCTAGAGTACGATCCTGTCCAATTCCATTCCAGTGCATGGCGTTCGTAAAGATCAGGATAATTCGATGATGTCTCCTTGTCTTGTGAATCTGTTTCTGGAGAACCAAAGCAACCAGCAAGCAGGACGTTCAACAGCAACGCTACGAGAAGCATCGCCTTGATGGTACGCCTCTGCGTCATGTTCATCCCTTCACATGGTTGCATAAACGGTTTGCGTATCCTCCGTAAACTATGATTGATACCACCTCTTGGGTGATACTATGGAGCCTGCAAGTGTCTGGAAAGAACGTTGGGAATCTGCAACCCTTCCAATGGCTCGACAATACATGGAACTTGCCACCCAAAAACAATCACTGGTTTGTTTGGCTGCTGATCGTCCAACAATGAAGCAGTTGAATGATTTACTTGATGCTGTGCATCCATATATTGTCGCTTTGAAAACACATGTCGACATGGTTGACGATTGGACTCCAGAGGCTTGGGGAGCGTTTTGTAAGAAAGCAAACGATCTTGATCTCCTCATTTTTGAAGATCGGAAATTTGCAGATATTGGTAAAATTAGCGAGAAACAGATGCTTGGTCTCTACAATATTGCAAGTTGGTCAGACCTTGTAACAGCCCATCTGATCAGTGGGCCGGATATTGTCGATGGCATACAATCCGCTTGGGAAGGAAAGGGAAGAAGTGGAGGGGTTCTGCTCCTTGCACAGATGTCAAGTCGCGGCAATCTACTGATTCCAACCTACACTGCAACAGTTGCAGAACATGGTTCAAAACATCCAGGTGTATTCGGATTCATTGGAAATGGAAGCCAACCATCTGGAATATCTGAGTTACGAAAATTAGTTGGAAACTCAAAGCTAATTTGGACTCCTGGTATCAACCTCGCAACTGGAGATGGTGCTAAAGGGCAACGTTATGGCGACCCATATGAGGCAGTTCTTTCAGGTTCGGATTGTATCATAGTAGGTTCAGGAATTCATGGTAAGGATGACCCTGCTATGGAAGCAGCCAAGTACGCTCAAGCCTCTTGGAAAGGAATTACGGAGAGATGATATTGGGCGTCATCATGTTCCTTATTGGATTGGTTTTCTTTGGTGGACTTCTTGCTTTGGTCTACTGGGGGTATTGGAATGCAAGGAAACTTGATGGCCAAATCGCTCGAGGTGACCCGTCACTCCTAACAACCAACACCTATCGAAGAGAAGAAACAATACAGGCACCTGCTGGTTCGATTATCCAAGAAGGTCAACTCGTTCATGTACAAGGGCAATATGTTCAGCCTGTGCAGCATCAACCACGGGTTGTTGTTCAACAAGGACCACTACAATAGTCCATCGAGATGGCCTTGCTGATACGCAACACCTATGCCTGCGCCGATAAGAAGAAGTAGAATCAAAAAGTTACGAAGACCTTTCTTCTTCTTAGGTTTCGCTGACGGTGTTTCTGGTGATACTGTCACTTCTAACGGAGGAAGTTGTTCTAAGGGCGGAAGTTCGGCAAGATTAGGAAGTGCAGGTAAAACATCATCAGGTTCTACTTTGATTCGATCTTCAGGATAGAGTTGGTCCAAATCTTCCAACCCTGGTGCTTCTGGGATTGGGCCAAGTACTTCGTCCCAGATTTCATCCAATTGAGATTGCGTTACTGGTTTTGTTAACCACCCTACAGCTCCGGCTGAGAACGTTGCTTGTTCTGCCAGATCAGAAAGTCTGTTTGGGGCGATGAAAAGAATTCTCGAATCTCCTCCATGTTCGCGCATTTCAAGTGCTGCCAAATGCCCATCGAGGGATGGTATGTCAAGAGACATAA
>JAKMFY010000172.1 GCA_022425185.1 Candidatus Poseidoniaceae archaeon
ATGATGGAGATGGATACAGCAATTCAGGAGATGCATTCCCAAACGATGTTCTCGAATGGGCGGATACTGACGGAGACGGTGTCGGGAACAATGCTGATGCATTCCCGAACGATGCAAGTGAAACGATGGATAGTGACGGGGATGGTGTCGGCGATAATAGTGATGCTTTCCCTGCCAATGCCTTCGAGCAGTCTGATTCTGATGGCGATGGCGTGGGCGATAATTCCGATGCATTCCCGAATAATCCTGCCGAGACCACCGACAGTGATGGCGATGGCGTTGGTGATAATTCTGATGCTTTCCCACAAAATGCCTTCGAGCAGTACGATTCAGATGGCGACGGAGTTGGCGATAATACCGATGCCTTCCCGAACGATTCCAGTAGATCATTGGATAGCGATGCTGACGGCGTGGATGACGTCAATGACCTTTGTTCAAACACTGTTCAAGGTGCTGAAGTCGATGGGAACGGTTGCTCATTAGCCCAGTTGGATTCTGATGGTGATGGCTATCTGGATACACAGGATACGTTCCCACTCGATTCAACACAATGGCAAGATACAGACGGTGATGGATACGGTGACAACTGGGGAGACTCGGATTGGAACGAGACTCGTGAATCCGAATGGCCAGGTGTTTTCATCATTGGAGCGGTACAGGCCGATTATTGTCCAGATACCTTTGGTAACTCAACTGCGGATGATTTCTACGGTTGTGTAGATAATGATGGAAATGGAATTCCAGATCAGTTCCAGCAACCAGAAACCAATGAAACCGATGATGACAATGAAACGCAAACTCCTCTCGACACCGATGCCGATGGCGTTCCCGACATCGAAGACGATTGTCCTGCAACGTCATCGGGTGTGGTTGTTGATGCTGATGGTTGTGAAGTTGAAGAAACGCAAGATGATACTGAAACTTCTTCTGCACTTCAGTCATTCTTTTCTGGTGAAGCGGATGCTGTGACGACGAGTGTAGGTGTTGGAGCCATCCTCCTCGCTTTGTTCACGTTGCTTCAAACAAATGCAGTAGCAGCAGTCCTTCCAGATACTTTCCGATGGGTACAAGTTCTTCGTAAGAATTCCAAACTTTCCAAAGAAGAACGTAATGAGTTGACTTATCTCCAATCCTTAGTTCAAGCCTACTATGATGATCCGCAAGAATTTGCCGAAGAGTTAGGTAATCTCAAAGCAGACCTAACAGCTCGATTTACGAATAATGAGATTAGGAGAGAAACTCGTGAAAAACTCCTCATTTTGATTGAAGAACTTCAGAGTTCAACGTCGAGTGAATTGTATAAAATTGCTCACAGTGACACGTATTTTGGTTTATCTCAGGTCATTGATACAAACGAGCGAACAAGTCTTCTCGAGGAAAAGTTAGCAATGTCATCAGGTGTTGATGAACTGAATGATTCGGCTACTCCACCAAACAATTCACTGGGTGAAATGGATGACAAAGGAACGTACTGGATTGAATGGCCAGTAAGTTCAGGAAGATGGTACTTTAGATATGCTCCTGAACAGACTTGGACAATTTGGGAAAACTAAAGTCAGTTCCAAGCATTATTGGGATTTTGTTCAAGCCTCGAAAACGCGCGTCCATCACATATGTTTGGCGCGAAAGGTCATAACCGAGACGAACCCGTTGCTTTGCAATGGGTGGCGAGAAGCCGAAAAAGGAAGGATTCGATGGGGCTCGTAAAAGAGCAAAAACATCGACTTCAGCATTTGGTGTATCTCGTAGAGAAAGCCATGATGCATCGACCTATTACAACAGTCGAATCAACAAAGGTATCGCTTCACAGAGAGATGTTGGCGAACATCAAGAACTTCCGGAATCATTCCATAACATCGTTCTTACTGGTGATGCGAGAGAGAACCCATTACCAGATAATTGTGTCCAATTGGTGGTAACATCTCCCCCATATAATGCATCAAAAGCATATGATGATGATTTGACACTCGACGAATATCTCAAACTTCTACACGACGTTTTTGCAGAATGTTACCGTGTATTGTCGCCTGGCGGGAGGATGGTAGTTAACGTAGCAAACCTTGGCAGGAAACCGTACATTCCTCTCTCAACATACATCAACAGTATGATGATTGAATTAGGATTCCTCATGCGTGGAGAGATCATTTGGGATAAATCTGCAAGCGCTGGGTCCTCCTGTGCTTGGGGTTCATTCCAGAGTGCTTCCAATCCTTGTCTTCGTGATATACATGAATACCTCCTCGTATTCTCCAAAGGTGATTACAAACTTCCTCGTTCAAAGAAAGAGCGAGCAGAAGGACGTATCGATACAATAGAGAAGAGAGATTTCATTGAACAAACCAAATCCATCTGGAGATTTGCTACAGAACGAGCAAGTCGCGTCAATCATCCTGCTCCATTCCCAGTCGAATTACCTCGGCGTTGTATTGAAATGTACACCTTTGCAGGAGATGTTGTGTTTGATCCGTTCAATGGTTCAGGAACGACTTGTGTAGCCGCTAAACAATCAGGTAGAGTATTCGTTGGAATGGACCTCTCAGAAGAGTACTGTGCGATAGCTGATGAACGGATTATGAACACAGAACCCGCACAAATACCAGAAGTTGAAACGTCTTCTTCATGAAGATTTCAAGCGTAGTGGTTTTGAATAACGGACGCGAAGACGTATCATGTCCGATTGGGATTCATCCGCATTATCTGGT
>JAKMFY010000106.1 GCA_022425185.1 Candidatus Poseidoniaceae archaeon
CCCATCGTAGGAATTTGGAGAAGAGCCTCCACCCATCCCCCCATTTCTGAATTCTTCTGATAACGGAGTCGTTGACAGTGCGAGAAGCGACTTCAGAAGAGGCGCAGAGGGAGTGAATCCTTCGCCAAGTAGGAGGTCATGCTGAAATGAAGGAGTGTTTGAAAACCAAGGCTGAAGTGATCGAGAATCTACGATTTCTAATGATTCATTATGCCCAGTGAACCAACCATCCCTTACCATTTGTTCTATGATGCTAGCAAATCCAGCAGCAGTGGGTGTCGACATACTCGTCCCACTAAGGGTATGATGGCCCGAGTTCCAGGTGTTGTTTTGGCCATCAGATCGTGCAGAAGTAATCGATACGCCCGGGGCGAGGGCGAACACGCCCCTTGTACCTGCTTCTGTAGGTCCATGAACAGATGAATTCCAACGCCTAGGATCGTCATCTTTGGTCGAGGCTCCAATAGCAATGACATTCCTTGCGTTTGCAGGTTCAAGCACGTCACCACCGTTATTTCCTGGAGCAATCAAAGGAAGGGACCAAGGGTACTCTCGAGTAAATGCATCAAAATCACCAGACCGAAGAGTGTATTCCGTCGTATCATCGCCCCAAGAATCTGAATGTAAAACCGCCCCAAACTCAGATGATTCGAGCAGTAAATAATCTACATCTGGCGGAAGCCAGCCTTCCTCTGAAACGATGTCCTGAACAACAAGTTTCGTCCCATATCCCAAGGCCATTGCAGCAGAAGGAATCTGATATTCCTCTGCAGTCGATACAGGATGACAACCCACCGAACCCGCCGTATGCGTTCCGTGCCGATAATCGCTGTGTCCTTGAGAATCCCATTCATCAATCGAGGTGTTAATATGGAGAAGTTTACGTTGAGAATCCCCTGTACTATCACTTGTTAAGTTCCTGAAACAAGAATGATCTGCATCGATTCCCGAATCAGCAATTCCTACGACGACTCCACTTCCATTCAATCCCAACTCCCAAGCGAGTGGCGACTCATAATCAGAATTTTGCGTTGAGAGTTGGAGTGCGCTGCCGAGGTTTCTACTTACAGTTTCGAGAGCAGGTTCAAACCACAGAACACCATCTATTTCGGAAAACCATTTTGTTGAATACTGTTCATTCCATTCGATTGTAACATGAGGCAATACAGCATCATGGGCATGATGGACGAATGCAATATCAATTCGTTTCGCTATACGTTCAATAACCATGTGTTGGATATACTCGGGTAAATTTGGTTCGAAAACAACGGTAACAGATTGTCCGTTAGAGGGAATTGATTGCCACGGGGCCGGCTCATTTACTGTTTCCAACCCGTGGAATGTTTGGGCCGTTTGGTCAAGTTTCCATGCTATGAGTTCTGTAGGAGAAACGATTCTCAACGGGACATAGCCCGATTGAATGGCATTGTCCCAAGCCGTTTGGGTCCATTGCTCGTCATTAGGCAATGTTAGTTGCACTTCCTCTCCTTTGAGTTCTAATGGAGCTTGGTCATGCACCAGAGAGAGAGGAGCAGCCAAGAGGAGGACGAGAAGAAGAGCGCTTCGCACAACGTTACGGACCCCCTCATTGTTGATGAAACACGCGATGCGCCGTTTGACAACCCGACCATCGCGTTTAAATCAAGCAACCAATCGCGAGGACCTATGAAGGCCTACCGTGTTGCTGGACAAGCCCCCTTTGGAAGCATGAGACAAAAGTTCTCTCTCGACATCGTTGCAAGTTCAAAAGATGATGCTGAACACCGAGCATACTCCACTATTGGATCACGTCACAAGGCAAACCGCCGAGCAATCAAGATCATCTCAATCGGTGAAATCGACCCAAGAACATCTACTGAGCCAACTGTTCTCCATCACTTCCGTGACCAAATCGCAGCAGAGGGTGGAACAATCGCACCAGAAGCTGAAGATGAGTGAGAGGCACATCGCCGCATTCATGAATGACCCCCTCTAGGCTATGATGGGGCGATAGATTGGAACAGACAGAACTTGAGCAAACAGCACGACTCGTTGAAATGAATCGTGAGCGCTATCATGAAGTCCAGGAGCGCGTTGAGCAAGTCCTCAACGTTCTTGGTGAACACGACGTTACTGCAACCATTCTCGAAACACTTTCCAATAAAAATCATGATTCAGAAATGAACATGCATGTTTCAATTGGTGCTGGTGTAACACTCAGTTGCAAACACCCAGGTGGTGGAGAAGGAACTGCAATCATCGATTTAGGAAGCGGAATCTTTGGTGAGCGAACTTGGTCTGATGCGGCTTCAGTGACTCGAGAGCGAATGGAAGAACTCGGATCGCTTTTAGAAAACCTTCAATCTCAAAGTAAACAGCTCGAAACGACAATCTCATCTCTTGCTAAGACATTCACACAAGCAGCAGTGGCGCAACATGAAGAACAGGAATCAACGCCTCCTCTAGAACAACCGGTTGAGCAAGAAGCCGAACCTGTTCAGGCGGAGCAAGAAGAATCCACAACTACGAAACCAAACCGCCGCCGCGGGGGCATGTTTGGAAATCAGCTAACACTGGATGACTAGGTGAGAATATGGGGCTGTTTGATCGATTCAAACGTCGCGTCCAAGAGGTCGCGGAAGAAGTTGATTCTGAAGAATTAACAGCAACAGAAGATTCCGAAGAAGGCCAAGTAGCCCTTCAGACGGCCACTGTAATCGAAGAAGATTGGGACGATGAACCTCTTACCGAACTCGAAGAAACCCCTGTCGAACCAACCGAACCTGAAGATGAATGGGAGGATTGGGACGATGAGGAGGAAGAGATTGAATTGCCTCGCCAACTTTCCAAAAATGAGCGAAAGCGACTTGAAAAGTTGGAAAAACAACGCGTGAAAGAATTGCGTCGTAGAAAAGCGACTGACGTTGCTAAACCACAAGGATCTCGTGTTGATTTATCGATGATGAGAACAACAACTGGACGGCAACTCGTTGAAGTGAAAGCGGCTCCAAAAGGATCGACTGAAAAAGCCGAGATAGAGACAGAATCAGGTTCTGTTTCCATTGATCTTGGAGGGGGTATCGTATCTCACGGTGGTCGAATCATCAAGCAAGGAAAAGTTCTCGATGACCTTCTTGAAGAACTGGAATGGATGCTTCTTGAATCTGATATTTCAAGTGAAGCAGTGACTTCTGTTCTCTCAGCATTGAGGAAGAGTTTGGTTGGTGCACGACTTCGGCGAGGCGCTGAACTTGCTAAGGTTCTTGAAGCAGCGCTAAAGCGAGCACTCCGCAACCTTCTTACTGCTGGCTATTGGGATTTTGATGCTTCTGTACAATCATACTTGGATGCGGGAGATTCACCTGTAGTCGTCATGCTCGTCGGTGTTAATGGAACAGGTAAGACAACAACAGCAGCAAAGATTGCTCATCGACTTCAATCAAATGGTCATTCAGTTATAGCAGCAGCAGGAGATACGTTCCGAGCTGGAGCAATTCAACAACTCGAATCTCATTGCGAAAATTTAGGAATTCGTTGTATCTCAAGTCAGCGCGGTGGTGATGCGGCAGCAATTGCTCGCGATGCAATCGAATCTGCTAAGGCAAAAGGAATCGATGTCGTTCTCGTTGATACTGCAGGGCGTATGCAAAACAAAACCAATCTCATGAAGGAATTAGAGAAGGTGCGCAGAGTTGCTGACCCACATCTTGTACTGTTTGTCGGAGATGCTCTGGCAGGAAATGATGCTGTGGATCAGGCAAAGATGTTCCAAGAGATGATGAAGTTCGATGGAGCAGTTCTATCGAAAATGGATACGGATGCGAAAGGCGGAGCTGGACTCTCGATTGCCTACGCAACAGGAAGACCAATCGTTTTCGCAGGAATTGGACAGGGGTATGATGACCTCTTACAATTCAATCCAGACTGGCTTTTGGATGAAATGTTCTCGTGAGGTGATTTGATGTTCCAAGATGAAGAAACAGAACGATTCTTTCAGGTGGTCCATCTTTTCCAACGAACTGCTATGGTCAATCTTGGTCTCTTAGAACACCCAGAAGGTGGTCCGAGATTTAATTTTCAAGAAGCAAAAGAAGCCATCGACATCCTTCGAATGTTGAAGAACAAAACAAAGGGAAACCTCGATAATTCTGCAAGAGCCATGCTCGATGGTGTAGTGAGTGAATTGCAAATGCAATTTATGAATGGTCCAAAGCGCAAGAAAGCGATGGATGAAGATGCGGCCAATATGGAAAATGTCCGACAGACCTTCAATAATCCTCGAACTGCACCGGTTGAAGACATTAGTAGCGAAGAATGAACCTTTTCAGCAAATTCCATCGGTTGATTGATGAGCAAGAAACAATTCAGGTGAATTGGTTGCGATGTCTTACGTAAGCGAAGTTTCATCCGAAGACGCACCAACAGTGCTCATTGTTGACAACAATCAGATGTCGATTATGAGGCTAAAAGAGGTCTTTCGCAAGCGTGGCTTTGCATTAGTTGTCTGTGAAGATGGGGACGATGCAGTCGACGAATACATTCGCATCAACCCCGAACTCGTCGTTATGTCTC
>JAKMFY010000118.1 GCA_022425185.1 Candidatus Poseidoniaceae archaeon
CAATAGTATTGATTTAATCGATAATTACAAAGTGTCCAATCAAACTTTGTTTCAAAGTGGGCTTCCCATGGATGGTGAATGAAATTAACCGATCCATTTACCAGACTTTATTTGCTGAGCAATTTCACTTTCAGCATCGATTTTTTTCCCTTGATGAATAAAAATTGTTCGTGTTGCCAGTCTCTTTGCCTGTAGAACATTGTGTGTTGCAAAAAGAACACACCCTCCACGCTCCTTGAATTTGAGAACTTCCCTCTCAATTTTTTCAATAGATAGCCCATCAAGTTCGGACGTAAATTCATCGAGAATCAAAATTTTCCGGTTCATCGCTAGCGCTCTCAAAAAGACAAGCCTCTGCCTTTCCCCCCCAGACAATGTGTCTGTTCGCTGCCTCTCTTTATCTTCTAAACCACAAATAGTGGCCAATTCCTTACTAGAATTCGGTAAATGCTTGTGGACCATAATTGGTAATTGCAATTCCATAGCTACAGTATCCATTACCAGCGTTGGTTGTTGCGCAACATATGCAATATCACGGGCAATCCCCAGATCATCTCCTTCAAGACCGCAGATCCTTCGTAAAAGGGTTGATTTTCCAGAGCCTGATTCACCCATCAAAGCAATGATTTCTCCTTGTTTGAGTTGAATAGAATATGAGTCTAAAATCTTAATTCCATTCTTTTGAACACTAAGATTATCTAAACTATAATCAAAATTCTCAAACAAACCGAAGGCACGTTCATCTTCTCCAAAATCACCACGACCGAAGAAATGAATCCGCTGTAATAATTGTATAGCAAATGCAACAAGTAAAGACAAAACAAGAAGGACGCCGCCAAGTTGTAACGCAGCATCCATTTCTCCAATCGAAGTTTCAAGAACGACACTAGTCGTGAGGACACGTGTCTTTCCAGCGATGTTTCCTCCAACCATCAGAACGGCCCCAACTTCTGCAATAGCACGTCCAAAACCTAGTAAAATTGCGTTAACAATACCTTTGCGAGCACAGTATATCTCAAGGAATATTCGCCTTCTTTTTTCTACATTCATAACGCGAAACACATCCCGCTTTTCCTCAGAGACTCGTTCTAAAGCACCCCATGCAACGCCGAGAATGAGCGGAAAAATAAGTAGAGTTTGTGCAAAAATCATTCCTTCAATTGTGAACAACCAGTTGAGATCGGATAGTAAACCATCCTTGGAAAGAGCAAGATATACCATGACTCCGACGACTACAGGTGGCAAACCATACAAAGCTTGTACAACGACTCGTAGAATTTCCTTGCCTCGCCACGTTGTATTTGCCAAAAGTAGGGCGAAGACAAGAGCGAATAGGGTGGCAATTAGGGTTGCAGTCCCGCTTGTGACCACGGTCCGTAAGACCACATCCCATATGCTTGAAGAAGAGACCACGGTATTCCCAAACGAGACAAACCTTTGAGGTTGGCGAACCGACCCACAGCCTGAACCACACATTGCGGAGGCCGAAAAATGTCCGAAACCCCATACTACATTTCCCTCAATGACGCTATTGAGATAGCACAAATGTCACCAATCAATACTGAAATCGAAAAGGTATCTCTAGATGATGCACATGGGCGAATACTTGCTGTAGATCTGTCTTCAAAGGTCAATGATCCACCTTTTGATAATTCAGCAATGGATGGTTTTGCAGTACGTTTCGAGGATACGAATACAGCACCAACAACCCTCTCAGTAATAGCAACCACTCAGGCTGCCGCTTCAGAAAATTCAATTTCAATTTCAATCGGTGAAGCTGTTCAAATTATGACTGGAGCTCCTTTACCCAATGGAGCAGATGCGATTATCCCCGTTGAAGCATGTACTGTTGATGGAGATTCAGTAACATTGAATCAACCATCAAAACCAAACTTCATTCGCCGCTGTGGAGAGAATATCAAGCAAGGAGTGGTCGGTCTCAAAAAAGGAAGTCACCTATCCCCCCAAGCAATCTCTATGTGTGCTACAATGGGTTATGCTCAGATTCCAGTTGTTAAGAGACTCAAGATAGGAATAATATCCACTGGCGATGAACTCAAATCTCCAGGAGAAACTCTTTCATTTGGAGAAATCTATGAATCAAATTCATATGGGCTTTCAGGCCTTGTAAAGGCTCTTGGCCATATTCCTATACGATACCCTTCTGTTGTTGATTCATTGGATGATTTACGAATACAATTCAATCAAGCCTCTTCGGAGTGCGACCTTTTCCTCACTTCTGGAGGTGTTTCTATGGGTGATTGGGACTTTGTTCGCAAAATCATGGAAGAAGAAGGAAACATTGCTTTTTGGCGAGTACGTATTCGACCAGGCTCGCCACCACTCTTCGGCCACTGGAATGGAACTCCAATGTTTGGACTTCCAGGAAATCCAGTCAGCAGTCATGTTGTTTTTCGTATGCTTGTAACCCCTTATCTTCGAAATTCACTTCAAACATCATTCCCAATAGATCGTATTGTTCATGCCAAATTATTGACAGATGTACGTTCAACAAATGATTGTCTCACCCTTCGAAGAGTAACGTTACGTTCGACAAAAGAAGGTTTCTTTGCTGAACAACCCAAACACCAAGGATCAGGAAACATCGATAGTTTATCTTCTGCAGATGGCCTTACCTTACTCCAACCAGGGCAATCGGGTAAAACAGGGGAATGGATTGAAGTGCTCTTGCTCTGAGGTGAATGTATGCGAGTAACCGTTTCAGAAGAAGGGACGTTACTCGACCATCTAAAAAAAATGCAGCCATCCACAAGTAACAATGTCTTGCGTAAAATGCTTACAAGCCAACGCATTCAAGTTGATGAAAGTGTTATTCACAGAGCAAAACACATCGTTCAGATTGGTCAAGTTATCGAGATACTACCTCGACCAAAATTAACCATCGAAGAGAAAAAAGAAGTTTCAGCAAAAGAACACGATTTGGACATTATCCACGAGGATGAACACATTCTGGTTGTCTCAAAACCAGCAGGACTTCTTTCAGTTGCGACCGATAGACTTGAGCCCGATACACTTCACAACAGGTGCGTTGAATATTGTAAAACAAATGATCGGAGAGGATGGTGTTTCATCGTCCATCGGTTAGATAAGGCTACTTCAGGCATCATGATTTTTGCAAAAAATGAAAACTCAAAACGATATCTTCAGGAACAATTCGCCGAACGACAGGTCCACCGAAACTATGTTGCACTTGTCGAAGGTCTTGCAGAGAATGGAAATGCAACCCACCATCTTGTAGAGGACAAGACACTAAGAGTTCACATTTCTGAGGTTAAAACAAAGGAGAGTAAACTTGCTATAACCTCTTGGCAAGTTATGAAATCAAACGACATTGCCACACTCCTGCACATTCTTATCGAAACTGGAAGGCGCCACCAGATTCGCGTCGCTTTAGCTGACCACGGCACTCCGGTCGTTGGTGACCGAATGCACGGTGCAGAAACCAACCTTCACGGAAGGATTTGTCTCCATGCAACAGCTCTTGAATTTCTTCATCCCTTCGACGATGAACCGGTTCGATTCGAATCGGAATATGATGTGGCGTGGAACCACGGATTGAAGAACCCTTGACAACACGCTACCTTTGTTCCTATGGCGGTGAATCACGAGTGGATAGAGGTGCGAGGTGCCCGCACACACAATCTACAGGACATCGATGTTAAGCTTCCAAGAGGAAAGTTCGTTGTTATTTCAGGCGTTTCAGGCTCAGGAAAATCAAGTTTAGCATTCGATACTCTTTACGCTGAAGGACAACGAAGGTACGTTGAATCACTCTCATCTTATGCGCGCCAATTCATTGGGCAAATGAAGAAAGCGGATTGTGACGGTATTGAGGGACTTTCACCAGCCATCTCGATTGACCAGAAACAAGGTTCACACAATCCTAGATCTACAGTTGCAACCGTTACAGAGATCCAAGACTACCTTCGTCTTCTTTGGGCACGAATTGGAAAACCTCACTGCCCAGACTGCGGTCAAGAAGTAGCACGACGAACAGTACAAGAAATCGTTGATGATATCTTCTGGAATTATGAACAACACACCATTGCAGTTTGGAGTCCTGTTGTTCGTGCAAGAAAGGGAACTCATGTTGAATTATTTCGACAATTTGTTGAACAAGGATACATGCAAGGACGCGTCAATGGGCACGAAGTTGACTTCGAAAAACCACCGACACTCGACAAGAATATGCGTCATGATATTGACGTTCGAATCGATCGTTTCGTTCTCTCAAGAGAGCGACGTCAGCGAACAACAGAGAGCGTAGAAAATGCATTACGTCTGGGAGGCGGGGCACTTGCAGTCACCAGTTTACGTGTTCCTTCAAAGCCTGAAACCCTCGAAGGAAATAATCGCCCAGTACACAACGAAGGCGACACCGTCTCATGGTCAGAAGACTTTGCTTGCCCTGAACACGGGGCATTTATGCCTGAATTATCGCCCAGAGTTTTCTCATTCAATTCTCCATTGGGAGCCTGTCCCGATTGTCAAGGACTTGGAATTCAGAGACAATTTAATCCAGACTTGATCATTGATGATACACTTGCAGTATCGAATGGTTGTGTCTTACCATGGCGCCAGTCCATGTCCCCGGGATGGTATAAAAAATTGTTACAGCAAGTATGCGAACACTATGGCATATCGACAACAGTTCCGTTTGGCCTTCTCGATGAAGATTCGAAGGACATCCTCCTTCATGGTTCAGGCTCCACCATTATTCACTTCCACTTCGAATCAGACAATGGGTCAATCTACAAAATGAACCGTCCTTGGGATGGGATTATTTCTCGGCTTGAGCGAACCTATTCAGAAACTTCTTCGGACCGAACTCGGAACCGCCTTATCGCTTGTATGACCGATCTTGATTGCCATGCTTGTAACGGAGAGAAACTCAATCCAGCAGCTCGCTTCGTAACAGTTGGTGGCATCCGCCTTCCAGAAGTTAGTCGAAGTTCAGTTCACGAAGCATACCAACTCATCAAAGCCTTCAATCCAGAAGCAGATGGGCCTCCTGAACAGTATGCAGATGTCTTAGAGCCGCTCAATGACCGTTCACTCTTCATTGGAAATGAAATCCTCAAAGAAATCGAAAACCGACTTGGCTTCTTAGATAGCGTGGGTCTTGATTACCTAACATTGGACCGTAAAGCAAACACTCTTTCTGGAGGAGAAAGCCAACGTATACGATTAGCAACACAAATTGGGTCAAGGCTAACAGGAGTTATGTACGTCTTGGATGAACCTTCCATTGGACTCCATCAACGAGACAATGAACGTCTGTTGGAAACTTTACGTGAACTTACTTCACTAGGCAACACACTTCTTGTTGTTGAGCACGATGAAGATACTTTACGTCAAGCTGATTGGATTTGCGACCTAGGTCCTGGAGCTGGTCTTGAAGGAGGCAATATCGTTGCAAATGGAATACCAAGCAAGGTCATGAAAGCGAAGGATTCGGTTACTGGAGCATATCTTTCAGGAAGGCGCTCAATCAAAGTTCCAGAAAAAAGGCATAAACCTTCAAAGAAATGGCTCACGATTAAAGGTGCGGCACACAATAATTTGAGCAACATAGATGTCAAATTACCATTGGGTTGCTTTACATCCGTTACAGGTGTATCCGGCTCAGGAAAATCTTCTCTAATATCCGGAATCTTAGCACCATCGCTTCAACGATACCTTCACAACAGCGAAAAACTTCCAGGGAAGCATAAAGAAATCAAAGGACTAGAACATGTCGATAAAGCCATCATAATTGACCAGTCTCCTATCGGTAGAACTCCTCGTTCGAACGCAGCAACGTACACCAAAGTTTTTGACGAGATTAGAAAACTCTTCTCAAATACTACTTTGGCAAAGGAGCGAGGATACACTCCAGGAACCTTCAGTTTCAATGTAAAAGGTGGGCGTTGCGAAGCTTGTTCCGGGGCAGGATCGATTAAATTAGAAATGAATTTCTTACCCGATGTTTGGATTGAATGCGATATCTGTAATGGTAAGCGGTACACAAGAGAATGTTTGGAAGTGACATGGAAAGGAAAGAACATCCATGATGTCTTACAAATGCCAGTCGGTGAGGCGGTAAAATTCTTCGAACATCACCGTAAAATCCACAGAACACTCGAGACGCTTCATTCAGTTGGCCTCTCCTACATTCGACTTGGCCAACCGGCAACAACATTGTCTGGCGGTGAAGCGCAGCGCGTTAAACTTGCAAGTGAATTACGCAGGCCTCCGCATAAACACACAGTATACATCCTAGACGAACCAACCACTGGATTAGCATTTAGCGACGTTCAAATGCTCATCGACGTACTTCTCGAATTACGATCTAAAGGCCATACTGTAATCGTTATTGAGCATCATCTTGATGTTGTCAAATGCAGTGATCACGTCATAGATCTAGGCCCCGAAGGAGGCGATCGCGGTGGCCAGATTGTAACTGCAGGAACACCTGAAGAAGTGGCTAAGGAAACCAATAGTTTCACCGGAAACTTCCTCAAAACACTTCTTTCTTCCCAGTGAAGCACTCCGTAGTGTTCAAAGAGCGTATGCGATGAACTCCGTTTGGGTCGGAAGCAATGACAGTCCACGATGTTCGAATCGAAGTCACGCCTTTACAAACGGAAGGAATGCGCGATGTACGGGGAGATGTTGTACGTCGCCAACTTATTGCAGACCACGGAATCGATGTAGGCATCGTTCGTAGTATCTGTGGATACCTCATTCGCAGTAAATACGATGCTTCTTCAATTACACCCCGAGTCCAAGACATATTTTCCGATCCAATCATTGAATTTGGTGCAGTTGACGCCACACTTATTCATGATGCAACTTTCTTTCCTCATACACCATCACTCTGCGTAACTGTTGGATTCAAGCCAGGCGTTACTGATAACCCAGGAGCTGCTGCAAACGACGGATTTCAGGTACTCTTCCCAGATGTAAATGCAGCAATATCCACATACACAACATATGTGTTTACGAATCTTCCAGAGACTGTTGACAATGCATGGCTTGCCTCAACACTTCATAACCAACTCATCGAGCGAGCGATTCTCGCTACACGAGATGACATTTCCTCTGGCAATGCTTCGGTAATCACTTTCCCAGAGAGACCAACTATCGTGCGTCAATCTCCATCAATCATTGATTTGGAAGTGGCTGACGAGGAACTCATTCGTTTATCTGTTGATGGTTTACTCGCCCTCAATCTTACTGAAATGCAGGCGATACAAGCACATTATCGAATGATTGAACACCAAACAGCACGCGAGTCCGTTGGTATTTCCACAAATGCTCCTACAGATGTTGAATTGGAATGTCTCGCACAAACATGGAGTGAGCATTGTAAACACAAGATTTTCGCGAGTAAAATCCACCACATCGATACAGAAACAAATGAAGATTCTATCATCGATTCACTCTTCAAGACTCACATCATGAATCCAACCCACGATATGGCGAAGGAAGTAGATTGGCTTCTCTCAGTATTCCATGACAACTCGGGAGTTATCGCATGGAACGATGATTGGAGTATCTGTATGAAGGCAGAGACCCACAACTCCCCTTCAGCACTTGATCCATATGGCGGGGCTATGACTGGGATTGTCGGCGTGAACAGAGATATTCTAGGTACAGGTCTTGGTGCAAGACCTATAGCAAATACGGACGTTTTCTGCTTCGGACCTCCAACGTGGACTGGAGAATTACCATCCACACTTTTCCATCCTTCACGCGTTCTCCGTGGTGTTCACGCAGGCGTTCGCGTAGGTGGAAATGAATCTGGGATCCCAACTGTTAACGGGGCGATTGTCTTTGATGAACGCTATATTGGGAAACCACTTGTTTATTGTGGAACAGTTGGGCTCATGCCGCGGCGCCTCGCAGATGGTCGAGAATCTCATGAAAAGAATCCAACACCAGGCGATGCTGTGTACATGGTTGGTGGTCGAGTTGGCTCCGATGGAATACATGGAGCAACGTTTTCATCTCTCGAATTAACAGACGAATCCCCTTCAAGCGCGGTACAAATAGGCGATCCAATCACTCAAAAGAAAATGATGGATATGATTCTTGAAGCGCGTGATGCGTGCCTCATCACCTGTATCACAGACAATGGCGCTGGTGGACTTTCTTCATCCATTGGTGAGATGGCTGAATACACAAACGGTTGTGAAATTGACTTAGGCAAGGTCCCACTCAAACAAGAAGGTCTTTCATCTTGGGAAATTCTTGTTTCAGAATCTCAAGAACGTATGACGGTTGCAGTGGCGCCCAAAGATACCGAAGCTTTCGAAGCCCTTGCAGCACTTCACGAGGTCGAAGCAACAGCTGTTGCAGAGTTTACAAATTCGGGGTATTTCCACGTTAAGCACGGTGAAGAAACAGTAGCATACCTTCCGATTGAATTCCTTCACGATGGCGTTCCCCAACTTGAATTGGAATCGGAATGGATTCCTCCAGTTCAGCCAGAATTTATCCCACCAGCATCTTTCGACAACACCAAGTTACTCGAAGAAATGCTTGCACGACCGAATATTGCTTCTAAGGAAACATGGGTTCGTCAATACGATCACGAAGTTATGGCCCAAACTGCTGTTAAACCGTTTGTTGGAAAGGAAAGAGATGGCCCAGGTGATGCAGGCCTCATTGCTCCAATCCATGGAGATTCACAAGGAATTGTCGTATCTTGTGGAATCGCTCCAAGATATTCCGATATCGATGCTGGAGCAATGGTTGCTGCAGCCATTGACGAAGCAGTACGTAATGCAGTATGTGTGGGTGTTGACATAGATAAAATGGCTGGACTTGACAACTTTTGTTGGCCAGATCCAATTGAATCAGAAAAGACCCCTGATGGTAAATTCAAACTCGCTCAACTTGTTCGAGCCAATCGTGAATTGGAGCGAATTTGCCGAGCATATCGATTGCCTTGTGTCTCAGGTAAAGATTCGATGAAGAACGATTACGGCGTATGGCCAAACAAAATCTCGATTCCTCCGACTATGCTTTTCTCTCTCTTTGGAAATCATATTGACGTACGAAATACAGCCACATCTAACTTCAAACAGCACGGACAACGCATCTACCTCGTTGGAAACAGTAAGGATGAATTGGGCGCTTCAGAAATCGCTTATCATCTTACAGAGAAGAACCTCGCTGAAGGTATCGGCGGCAATGTACCTCGCTTACCCGAACCAGAACGTCAACTCGATATCTATCGTAGACTTTCCAAAACCATCCAAGATGGACTGATTCGAACCGCTCATGATTGCAGTGAAGGTGGACTTGCTGTAGCCGTCGCTGAGATGTGCATCGGTGGACGTTTGGGAGCCATTATCGACATTGATGGCATTGGAGAAGGAGATTCATTTTCTCGACTTTGGAGTGAATCCCTTGGAAGAATTATTGTTGCAGTAGACTCAGAACACGAAATGCAATTCATTGAAGCCATGAGCGATGCAGACATCCATCTAATTGGGATGGTTACCGACACACAGAATCTCATTATCGAAGATGGCTATGAAGAATTGATTCAAGCCGATGTTGCAGTTCTAACCAATTCATGGAAAGAAGCACTCGATATGACTGGAGGTGTTTGAATGACCGCTGATGTACGTGTAGCAGTTCTTTTCGGTTTTGGAATTAACTGTGATCGTGAAACAGCAGCTGTGTTTGATATGGTTGGGGGTACTTCTGAGCGCCTTCACGTAAACCACCTCGTACAAGGAAACCGAAGTCTGGAAGAGTTCGATATTCTTGCAGTTCCCGGTGGTTTTTCCTTTGGCGACCATCTGGGCAGTGGTCGTTTGCTTGGAAATCGGCTTCGTTTTGCATTAAGGGAACAACTTCAGAAATTTGTTAGTTCAGGAAAACCAATTATTGGAATTTGTAACGGATTTCAAGCACTGGTTAAGACAGGCTTACTACCTGGGCCAGAGAACGCCTCACTTGAACCGGATTTGATTCAACGAGCAAGTCTAACACTCAACAATACAGGTCGATATGAAGACCGTTGGGTTACATTAGAATTTGATTCTGAGAGCCCATGCATCTGGACAAAAGGAATCCAAAGAATCGAATGTCCAGTACGTCATGGAGAAGGGCGCTTCGTTATGCCGACAGAAATGGAACTCGACAACCTCTCACAAAATCACCAACTAACAGTTCGCTATGTCGATCCATCTACAGATTCAGGGACTGGGCTTTCAGATGATTTGTTGCCATTCCCCTTAAGCCCAAATGGAAGTATGCGTAACATTGCTGGGATATGTGATCCAACAGGCCTCGTCTTTGGTCTCATGCCACACCCAGAAGCATTCTACACAATGTGGCTCCACCCTGAACACACATCAATGAAACTGAACGAAGATGAGTGGGAAGGTTCGGGCTTACAGATATTCAGAAATGCCGTTGAGTACGTTCGAAGTCAACGGTGAGATTCAATGAGTCGTCGCAAAGACATCGACCAATTACGAGGCGTTGCGATTCTTCTCATGGTCATGGTCCATTCTGCGGCAACTTGGGCGCCTTCTGATGCCTCAACTACGAGCATTCTTGCCGTTACTATAGGAGGCTTGGGCGGCTTAGCAGCCCCATTATTCGTTACAGTTGGAGGATGGGTTACGGTTCAATCGAGATGGACTTTACGGAAGGCATTGATCCGATTCTTTTTTCTTTATGCAGCCCAAATACTTGTGAATATTTCTGCGCCACAACTCTTTGACCCATTCTCACCAGGAGTTCTCACTCTTTTCGCTGTACTCTATCTGACAGCACCACTCTGGGTTAGAGTGAGTGAGAATATACAGATGACGATCATCGTAGGAATTGGAATAATAGCGCTTAATCACAGCCTCATTTCAACACATGGGGCATTGAATTGGGACGATAGAACATACGTTGGGGGGATTTTAGAACACGTCAAACATCTTCTCCTAACAGGAACATATCCACTCTTACCATGGGTATTGTTTTCCTTACTTGGAGCATCCATCAATAATCTCAAACCTTCTCAGAGAACTCTCAGAACGCTAGGATTGGGGGGATTTCTGGTTAGTGCTTACTTCTTGTACAAATCTACACAGGAAAACATTCCATTCGCTCAACCTTCGGGTGAAGCTATGTTGACGTTTTTCCCAGCAAATACTGCTTTCATAATCGCAGCACTGACAGGCGTGACCCTCATTTGGACAATGCTTGAGAAGAAGGACTCAAAGATCGGACTACATCATCTAGGAAGACTTTCCTTGACGCTTTACGTTGTCCACTTTATTCCTCTAAGCATGTTTGATGATGCAAACTTAGGGCTTTCTTTTGCGAGTATATTGGTGCTTGGATATACGTTACTATGGTGGCCAATTAGTTTGGTTCACCAGAGGCTATTCCCAACACGGTCACTCGAGAGTATGTTACGAAGTCTAACTCAGCAGAGATAAGGAAGAGGGTGCATAATGCACCCTCTTCCAATCTTGTTCCGTTGCGATGAATAACTCAATCAAGCATTCATTGCTTCGGTTGCTTTCTTAGCACCCATCCATGCAACAATACCGAATCCGATCTTGTTAATCATGTCAGCAATGTTGTATGCAATACCCATCCAAAGTTCTCCCTTGGCTCCGATATCGATGATTTCGACTTCTGGGCTGAAGAGGTAACCGAGTGGGTAAATGATCCAGCCAACGAGGATGAATGTACGAAGTGCATCAGTACTCCACTTGAGTTCGTCCTTGATCTTGCTGTTATCGACACCAAGACCGTCGTAAAGACCGAATGGAAGACCTGTGGCGACCATGATCATAGCCCAGCCAACTCCTCCGAGGATGAGTGCGACCATACCGTTCATGAGGCCAGCTTCACCGACGTATCCGAATCCAATCATAATGAGGGCACCTGTGAAACAGATACCAGTGAATCCAAGACCAGCGAACTTAGCGTCTGTGATTGCATCCTTGCCAACAAGGCTAGGGAATTTGAGGGCCATGAGTGGGACTGTAATGATCCAGTCCATGTAACGGTACTCAACGGAGACTACTTGGTGGTCTACGTAGACACCACGCATGTAGTAGTAGTGGAACGCAGCAATACCAACAATCAATGCAGAGATTGTCATTGTGGTTCTGTATTCCTTTGCAACGTTGCTTCTCTCGCTCATGAAGAAGACGAAAGCTGCACCCATTGAGATGTAACCGACGAAGAAGAGGAAGAAGGTGACGAGTTCTAGTCCGTCGTTCTCTCCGTCATTCAACCAATCAACTGTTGCTGGGTTTGTGGTCTCTGCAGCAACTGGAAGTGCAATTGCAGTAATTGAAAGCATCAAAACAGCGAAAATAACGCTGTTGCGACGGTTCAACTTTAGGCTTTTTAGTTTGGTATCGCTATGATTTAGCATGTTACTCAAGGATAAGCAACACAGTCGCGGATATATATTTTTGTGTTAGAATTAGAACATTTATTCTATATTACTACCTGTCTGAACGCGCCATAGTGATGCGTACTTTCCATCAATATTAACTAAATCATCATGAGTTCCATTTTCAATTATTGATCCATCTTCAAACACTAAAATTCGGTGCGCATTTCTTACCGTCGATAGTCTGTGAGCAACAATCATTGTTGTTCTTTCTCGACTAATCGTTGCGATACTTCTCTGAAGTGCTGCTTCGGTTTCATTATCAACAGCAGACGTCGCTTCATCTAAAATAAGCAAAGGAGCATCTTTTAGAATCGCTCGAGCAATCGCAATCCTCTGCCGTTGCCCCCCAGATAAGCGATATCCGCCTTCACCAACCAATGTATCCCAACTTTTAGGAAGTGCTTCAATGAAATCGAATGCTTCAGCAATTACAGCAGCATCTTCGATTTCTTTATCAGTTGCATCCTCTTTACCATAACGAATATTTTCTCGGATGGTAGTTGGGAAGAGCGTTACATGTTGAGATACCAAAGCGATAGAATCCCTTAATGAAGAAAGCGTATAATCTGTAATTGAATTATTTCCCCATACAATTTCGCCTTGCGATGGCTCAGCAAAA
Source organism: Candidatus Poseidoniaceae archaeon (assembly GCA_022425185.1). Taxonomy (GTDB): domain Archaea; phylum Thermoplasmatota; class Poseidoniia; order Poseidoniales; family Poseidoniaceae; genus MGIIa-L2. The sequence goes on from JAKMFY010000118.1 coordinate 13,059, forward strand.
CGAAGTAAGAATCGTGTTAGTGTTGTTTTCCCAGAACCAGTGGTCCCAACAACGCCCACCGTGGTTCCAGATTCGATTTCCATATTGAAATCGGTAAACAATTCATCTCGATCGGGATAAGCAAATGAAACATTCTTGAAGAGAATGGAATCTACCTTGGCATCTTCTCTGTCGAGTACTTTATGGCCATCAACAATAGAACTTGGACGTTCCAAAAGGGTGAGGATTCGTATCGAAGATGCCATTGCTCTTTGATAGAGATCGAACGTTTCACCAAGACGTGTTAGGGGCCATAGCAAACGTTGGGTCATGAAAACTAAAACTGAGTACGCACCTACAGCAAGGACTCCATCGAGTGCTAATTTGCCACCAAGAAGCAGAGTGGCTGTAAAACCAGCCAGAATTGCCATTCGGATTAGAGGTACAAATGCTGCAGATAGACGAATGGCCGATTTGTTTGCGCCTCTGTAGGATTCAGATAGCGCTTCAACACGCTTCAATTCTTTTTCCTCGCTTGTAAAAGACTGAATTGTAGCCATTCCAGTCAAATCATTTTCAAGAAGAGCATTGAGTTGTCCAGCAGTATGGCGAACTTCTTGATACCGAGATTGAAGTTTTTTCTGATAGAGAAACGATCCCCACAAGATAACAGGGATTGGTAGGACAGCAAAGAGGGCAATCTTCCAAGACAAGAAGATGAAGACAGAACCAACAACAATGACGGTTGTTGTCACTTGCAGGAGGTCATTTGCCCCCTTATCGAGGAACCGTTCTAATTGGTTGACATCATCGTTCATTACAGCAAGGAGATCTCCTTTTTGATGTTCATCAAACCATGACATTGCCTGGTGCTGGACGTGATCGAAGGTAACAAGGCGGAGGTTATGTTGAACAGTTTGTGCTAAGTTCCGCCATAAAATAGCATAGAAATATTCGAACAGAGATTCCAATCCCCATATTACGAATGTGGCTACTGCAAGCACAATCAGTTGGTTCCAAGGATCAATAACACCCCAATCTCCAAGCAACGAATCTTCTTTTTGTACGACAACATCAACTGCAACGCCGATGAGCAGAGGGGGAGCTAAATCCCAGATTTTATTCAAAATGGAACAAAGTATAGCGAGACGAATTTTACCTTTAGGAGCATCAGAGCGCTTGAGAATTCTACGTAGGGGTTTCTCAATCGTTTCCATGGATGCTTGCTACAGGCTCGGGTTTGTGAAGTCTTGCTAAACAAAAGTGAAACAACCTTAAATGCTATTACAGTTCAATAGAGGCCGTGGAAAACAAACTCGCTTCGGTCATTTTAGTGGCACTTCTCATAGGTGCATCAATCGCAGTCTTTGCCTTATCCTCAGATGATGAAGAGTCAAA
>JAKMFY010000176.1 GCA_022425185.1 Candidatus Poseidoniaceae archaeon
GCTGAAAAAGATCAGTAAAGGTATCTATTTCGTATCAAGCTTTTTTGGAATCATTCAATCGATCATATCAATCAGAATGCCGCTGTTTTTTCTTTGGGTATGAAGGATCAGACAATCGTTCAATACACATGGAAAAATGGTGGATGGCTGGTCCATAAAACAAATGTTAGCCAAAAAGAAAAAAACTCTATCCGCCGATTAATTCATCTTGATTCAAAACAAATGGACAATATCCTCAAACTGGTTCGACCCAAAAACAACATGGAACAAGTTCCTTTTGCAGATTCTCCCCGGGCGTGTATGCATTGCAGCGTCCGCTTTTTGTGCCCTGCTAAACATGGTCTCGAAGAAGCAAAATCAGAACAAATGTTGCTTATGTGTTAAACAACTCATGACAGTATGTTTATATACTCTCAAAACAAGTATAACATGCACCAAATGTGTATGTGAATCCTATGTACCGATAATCGACCCAATTTACCCGAAGCAGTCTACGCTTTGGCGGGAACGCAAGACGTTTCTGAGCAGGTAAATTGGAAGGAAGATTATGAGTAGTAACAAGAAAAACAAAGGAAGGAAAAAACGTACAGGGAGACGTAATAGCCAGATGAGCTATGACAGAACTGAGGGAATACAGGTTAAGACTCAAACCCGGAGTAACAAAACAAACAAACCATGTTGTCGAAATTCATTTGCTATAGATCTGAAGAATCTAAACATGGATAGCGAACTTCAAGGATACTGGATTGGGAGAAATCTCCACCTTATCCGTGGTTCAATCATTGAACGATTGCCAGAAAGGTTCGTCAAAAAGCATGCTAAGCACATGTCCCATTTTGTAAAGTATATTGAATCCCGTATCGGAAGATAAATCCTCTTTGTTCGAAAAAAGGCTCCCGATGGCCTTCGATATCGGAACCAGTTGAGCGTAAGCTCTACTCTTGATTCTCAAGGCGAGAGTCTAAGGGCTGACTTCAAGGAGTCAGAGCATGGACAATGGCGTTCAACGGCAGTATGCTGCGAGTTCAATCTGCTTCGGCTGTGGACCTGCGAATAAACATGGTTTGCAGATTAACTCTTACAGAACAGAACAGGGTTTAGAAATGAAGTTTACTCCTTCAGAAGAGCATCAAGCGTTTCCAGGCATGGTCAATGGCGGCATCATTGGAACTTTGATGGATTGTCATGGCAACTGGGCAGCGGCGATTGCTTTGATGGATGAACAAAATCTCGACGAACCTCCTTGTACAGTCACCGCCTCCTATTCGATTTCGTTGAGACGGCCAACACCTATGGATACTGAACTTGTCATCACAGCGTTTGCCGAAGAAATAGGTGAAGATCGTGTCAACATTCGCATGGAACTGAAAGCAGGCGGAAAGGTCTGTGCCACTGGCAAAGGCCTTTTTGTAGCAGTAAAAGAAGGACATCCTGCATACCATCGTTGGAATTGAGGGCAGAATATGGCTAAACCTTCTTCGAGTCAAGCATCGTCATTGGAAGATCTTCGCACCGAGGTTCTTCTTACGATGAACAGGATGGAAGTTTGGCCTCAAGATGAGGTAAGCAATTTGCATCTGGTTCAACTCGGAGTTCTTAGACGAAATGCGACACAACGCCATGGCGTGACTCGTTTCAGGCGCGGAAGTAATTCGAAAACACTACACTTTGAAGATGTTGAAACCGTTGATTTACATCCACAACTCTTGACAGAAGAATGGTTTGATTACGCACGATTTGTATTGTATCATGAATTCCTTCATGTATTGGGAATGAGATTTCACAATGCTGCATTCCGTAGAGTCGAATCACTGTGGCCTCATCAAGGAGCAACCGATGGTAAGATGTTTACACAACATCTTAGGCGACTCTCTGCTGATTGGCTTTGGACGTGCACAACTTGCGAAACCCAATACCCTCGCAAGAAGCGCAGCAATGGGAGATACAAATGCCGTACCTGCTCAACTGTTCTCGTTGATATTGAATATGTAGGCGAAACAATCTAAACAATTTATTGAATAGCAGACTATGAGTGAGGGTTCATGAAGTCGAAAATACATCGCTTCATTATCATGATTCTTCTTCTTTCAATGGTCCCTCCAAGCCAAGCCTCACTCACCGATGATGACAATGGAGGGAAGTTATTCCTCTCATGTGTTTCAGATGATGAATGCTTGCTTACACCTGTTCCAACAGGTGAAGAAATCATTTCTGGGAGTGTACAAGCGAACCCTGTGTCAACGGAGACTGTAGCTATCGAATTTGATATGTTTCCGGAACAAACGGAATTAGCACTCCTACCTGACACAATGGATGAACTTGTGATTGACCTTCGGGTTCAAGGCGATGTATTGGGCCTTTATCGCCCAGAGATGGATGTTCGCGTAATCATAGGTTCAAGTGTGACAAATCTTGAATTTGATGGAGAAACTACACCAGCAACGAATACTGAGCCATATCGTTGGACAGATGAACCACTGAATCTCGATAATGGTCGCCTGTTATGGCCAGATGAAACGGTTCGTATTCGTGTCACATTTACTCTAGACAGACCATCAACATGGGAGTTTCATCTGCGTGAGGCATCATCCATTGAACTCGACATCACCTGGTCAGATAATATCGCTGCGAAAAACGTGGATGAACCGACAAGTGCCTTACAACCTAAACCAACCGACTTTGATGAGGTTCACCAAGGAGCATTAGTTGATTTTGAGGATGATTGTTGGTCGTTTAACGTTCAAGAACATGAAATTCTACGAATCTTGATTCAATGGGAAACTGTGCCATTAGAGTTACAACAAAGTAACGGCGTTCATCGACTTCGGACAAGTAATGGATTGCAAGTTGCTACACCAGAAGTCGTTACTAAATCTGAAGATGATGTTGTATTGACAACATACCGTTGGAGAGCACTTGATCCAGGCGATTACGTCTTTTGCCTCAAAGGGCAGATCGACCGTTACCAACCCTATGTGTGGAGTGGCCTGTATGCTGTTGAAAGTTCAGGACCTACGGATTCATCAGAGTTCACTGGAAAAGTCGTATATCAAGCCAATTTCTTTGACTTTTCAACAGGGGTTGAAGCCGATCTTGAACCCCACAGCGGTCTCATTGTATTGCCATCAATAATCGCTCTCACCTTTTTTGTGATGGATATCAGACGAAAATCCACATCAAACATGACAAGATTTGGAGCATTTCTCCCAATCTGCTTCGCATTGTTGATGAGTGGTGTCGTAAGTCCTCTCTGGGCAATGGCTGATGAAGTTCAAGGTGATGAAGAATGGACACTTGATCAACTCTTAGAGGAACGAGTCCAGCAACTTTGGGACGTTTCAAGTCCAGCAACACCGCAAGCGACCATGATCGAACACGTTGGTGCAACATGGGGTATACGAGATGGAGAACAACTTCAATTGTGGCTTGATATCGATGAAGCATATGAAAGACAAGATGGGAAATGGCAACTCATTGTTTCTGATTTTGATGAAATTCGACTCGATCAATTGATTTTTAATCAAATTTATGAAGCCAGACAAGGGACAATGATCGACGGATTAGATGAACATATTGTCCAATTTTCAATTATTGCAACACGAGCACTTTTACTTGATCTGATGATTCTTGAAGCCCTATTGGTTGTGGATGAAGAACCGACATCCTCCATCCACCATATTGACAGTTTAATGGTTGATACATCGTCATTCGGATCCTACACGTCTCCGACTTGGGCAACAAGACCAGTGGAGATTGAAGATTCAAAATGGAAACGCCTTCAGTCCTCAATATATCCCGATAGAATCACTGTTTCTTTGTGTGATTGCGCATTAGATTTATTAGACTTACAAGTAGCATATTCTTCCCAATTTAATGAAAATGACTCACCAGAATTTGACGCATTACAGCAGGCAAGTGGACTTATTCCTTATTCAGCCATCGTGGCAATCACATGCATGCTTTTGGGTGCAGTAATCATACAACGCGAAGCGAGAAGAAGAAACGCTGCTAAGAAACTAGCAGAAGCATTTGTTGGGAAGCCGTCCATGTGGACTTCATTCTTCACTGTTTGACTTCTTTGCTTTTGCAGAGATAGATTCAACATCTTCATCGCTGATTCCAAGTGCTGCTTGGAATTTCTTCAAATCTTCGAGCTCGTCTTCTGTGATGATTCCATCAGCCCAAGCATCTTCGTAGGCCTTCGTTAAGAAATCCTTGTACGCATCAGGGTTAAGAAGAACGTCACGAATCAAACCATGGTCAACAGAGTTTGTAGGAGCATCGGATGTAAGTTCCATCATAGCAGTTGAACGACGCATTTCCTTGACAGCCATATCTTTTAGGCCATGTCCAGCCCAGACAGCCCCTGCAGCGATAACGGATGCAGCAAACCATCGCATCATGTCAGGATCAACCAATTCACCTGGTTCAACCAAATGAAAGAGCCCCAAAACTGCCATAGCAGCACCACACATGACTTCAAACCAATCATTCAAGTCAGGTTCATCAGAAAATACAGATAGTCGTTGCTCGATTAACAACTCAGTGTTGTCGTCCATGAACCTTGTAGAAAGCGAAAGGACTTATGCGTGTCGGCATGCAAGATGGAGCGCATTCCTTTTCACCCCTTGACGTAACCTATGGTCATGGGCGAGGAGGAAAGAGCGATTGCGAACCTTGCTCTTCCTGAGAAGGTGCGTCACTTTTTCACTTCCAAATGGAACATTGAACATCTGCACCCTCCGCAATATGAAGCGATGGAAGCAGTTTTTTCTCGTTCAAATGTTCTTCTAGCAATACCAACTGCATCCGGCAAGTCACTCGTCGCTTACATAGCAATACTCAATCAATTACTCAATCATAATCCTGGCTCTCGAGCAGTCTATATTGTGCCACTAAAGGCCTTAGCGAGTGAGAAATTTGAGGAACTCAAGGAAATCGGATCAGAGATTGGTCTGAAAATTGGCCTCGGAGTGGGGGACGCAACTGCAGAGGCGAAGAATATCGAAGACTGTGATATCCTTATTTGCACCTCTGAGAAATTAGATTCTCTCATGCGAACTCGATCCGAACTCATGAGTAATGTCTCGGTCGTTGTTGCTGATGAATTTCATCTCCTTCACGATGCAACAAGAGGGCCAACTCTTGAGATCAATCTCACGAGATTGAGAACCCTTCGGCCAACAGCCCAATTAATCGCTCTTTCAGCGACTGTGGGAAATTGTGAAATCCTTGCTACATGGCTTGATGCCACTCTCATAAAATCAGATTGGAGACCTGTTGACCTAGAGTATTCAACCCTCCATGATCGTCACCTCGAACCACGCAAAGTCCAATCATCTTCATTGGATAATACTGTGCAACCACTTTCGCCCCCGAGACATCTTGAAGGACCCTTGAGTCATCCTTCTTGGATTGTCCTCAATGATAGTATAGACC
>JAKMFY010000138.1 GCA_022425185.1 Candidatus Poseidoniaceae archaeon
GCCGACCCTATGCAAGTGAACACTGCAGATGCTAATTCAGACAATGATCTGGCAGAAATCACTCTGTTTGTAGGACGTCTACCTACTGCATTGGCAGAACCAATTGAGGAATTTACCAATGTGCAAACCATCATCAATGCGAGTGGGAGTTTTGATGAAGATGGAGGCGATGTATCTTGTTTATTCAATATCCCATATGACGATGGGACCCGCACATATTCGTACGTGAAAGTGGAATCCATAGATTGTATGCTTAATTTCACCTGGACTGATGATGGAAAATATCCAATCGAAATTACCGTGACGGATGAAGAGCAGGACCAAGCAGTTACGACATTGAACGTAACCATTCTCAACAGAGCACCAAACATCGAAGTTGTAAGTGCTAGAACTGAAGTGAAGGTGGAGCATCCAGTCACACTCTACGCTTACGCAAATGACTCTGATTCAGAGGATGTTTACCCTGGCGTTGTTGATGTGTATTGGCCAAATGCTGAATGTGAAGAAGGGTATTACACACGGGTTTGTACAACGACAGCCCCTACCGAGGGATGGCACACATTCCTTGCAGTTGGTGTAGATGATGATAGTGCCATGACCTCTGCAAGCATTGATATTCGATTTACCAACATTAACCCGCATGGCCTCTCCGTTACAGTGAGTGAAGATGGAGCGCCAATTGCGATGGACGTACAACAAACTTGGCATGTCGAAGAAGATCAAGTGGTTCGTGTCCGAGGACAAGCTCTCGATTCCATTGATGATTTGGAAGGATTAACTCACAGATGGTGGCCAGATGATGCTCAACCAAATCTCATCAAGACCTTCGACGGACGTGTTTCTGAATACGACATGGTATGGGAGACTTCGGGATTACATCGTATGCGCTTGGAAGTCAGTGACTCTGAAGGAGCAAGCAGTGGAACTTACGAGCGTTGGGTTAACGTCGCTAACGTGGCTCCCATTGTCATGCCACTGCAAGAGGTGTTACCGATTGCAGAAGGTGAAGAAATTCGCTTAACAGGAAATGCAACAGACACACCCTCTGATTACGATTCATTGGTACGATGCTGGGATATTGACCCAGGTATTGATTCTAATGACGTAGGGGGTGCTGATGATGATTGTGACGTTATCGGAGATGATTTGGTTTGGCACTGGAACACGAGTGGAATGCACACAGTCATCTATCACGTAACGGATGATGATGGTGTTCGAGTAAGTGAAGTCATCACCGTTGAAGTATTGAACATACCCCCAATTGTACGTTACAGAACAATTGATTGCCTTGCTTATGAGACATGTATTCTCGATGCTACAAGCACCATCGACTCTCCAAATGATCTTGACCAACTCACCATAATTTGGGATTTAGATACATCTACTGACTCCAATGGAGATGGAATCAAGGACAACGATGCAGATGCTATTGGAAAGCGAGTTGAACATATGTTCAAACAAACAGGTTCCACAACAATCCGTGTTATCGCTTGGGACGAAAACCCTGAGCGACCAGGTTCGAAAATAATCAACATCGACATAGGACCACCAGACAGAACATTGACCGAAGATATTGGCGCCCTCATGGTGGGAGAAGAAGCAAATCCACTTGCTCAACTTTCCCTACTTCTAATTCTTCTTTTAGGTCTTGGATACATGACAAGGCAACGACGAAAAGGGGGTCAAGAACGTGCCTTAGAACGTCTTGATGAACGACAGAATGCAATCTTTGGTGATGAAGAGGTTGGACTTATGCCTCACGAAGTTTCCGCTCGACGAAATAGGCCTCAGGATCCTCCAGTGAACAATGCCTTCGATCAAATGATGGAAAACCATCCAACGATTCAATCAGGCCCTCCTCTGCCCGCTTCAGGCCTCCCAGAAGGATGGACAACAGAACAATGGGAACATTATGGCGAACAATGGCTTGAATCCCAATCTCAAAACTCAGGCGCTTGACCTTCAATGAGTATATCCTAAGTACGAGGAAGTACACATTAGAACATGGCGAACCGAGCAACCGCAGTCTTTGTCTTGTTCATGCTGATGACGACATCTCTGATGGCATTATCGAAAGAAGCACTCACCCTTGAAGATGAAGAACTTATTGAATCCTCATCAAAATCCACAAATGCGGCTGAAATTGCAAGCTGGCGTATTGGGGACAAATGGACCTATGAAACCCAATTCGATGTCGCTCAACTCATTGCACAGGCAAATGTTTCTGCAACACTCAATACCTTAACAGGAGATACTGTTTACGAAGTTGAAGACATCTTTTTCATCAACATTGATGGTATTCAAACATTAGCATACAAACTGAAAATCGATGGCGATTTTAGTTCAGGTAATAGCGGAGCAACCCTTGAAGGAACAAGCGGGCGACTCGAAATTGGTTACTCTGGTGAAGACATTATTCGTGTCAGAGATCAGGCTGTTATAAATTCTGAATTTGAATTAGATGTTGACTTCGCCCCATTCAATCTTGGATTCCTCAGTCAAAATATTGGAGTTATCAATTTTGACACCTATTATGACCCACCAAAGGAAAGATACGACTTCCCACTTCGAACTGGTGATCAATGGTACATGCCATTCATGTCTGGGACGAGCGTGAGCGGAAGTTCAGATTATTTCGATCCATCTGACTTTGATACAAATGGTGCTGAAAACAATTCATGGCAAGTCACAACGGATGGCATTCCAACCGAAGATGGTCAGACCATCAAGTACGAAGGATGCGATGATTCATACAAAGTAAACGAATGGAATGCAACAGGAGTGAGTTCAGGTTTCAATTGGTATTGCCCTGCTGCTCGCTTCAACTCATGGATTCGAATATCGAATGCTGCAGGATTCACCATTGACTGGCTGCTTAAGGACTATGAACCAGTCGATTCTTTTGGTGTGAACAAGAGAACAAATCCGGGCGATCGAAACGTCGATATCGAAGTAAGTACACAGTTCGTAGCGACTCTACCTGACTCTATGTCTGAAATTTATGCCACATACGCAGTCGCTCCAAATAATACACCTGAAGTAAATAAAAATCTTCAATTGCGCTATGAAATGGCGGGAACCCTACTAAATCCAACGACAGATAGTAACGGTGAAATCGAGGAAACAATCAACGTATCAAATGTTCAAGACGATACCACAGCCAGTGACGATTACACAAGTAACGGGGTTATCGTATGGGATCCTGTTCAGGAAATCATTGGCGTTGCTACAATCGTCATCGATCTATCCGTTGTTGGAATCGATTTGGTTGCTCAAGAGGATTCTATCATCGTAACGAGAACTCGAGGTGGTGAAATTGCAACACTATCAAAATCAATTGGATATAACGCACTTCCTGGTGACTTGTTGTCCTTCTCCTTACCAGCACAAAACCGTGGTGTTTTGACTTCACCATCGACTGAAATGGAAGTTATTGTACCTGGTGGAGAAGCGATTCGACAAGCTGTCCCAAGCATTGATGCATACAGTGAACAACGGATTATTGTTGACTGGACTGTCCCAGAAGGAGCCACAATCGGAAATCAAAGCTTAAGATTCACTGTCGATCCTGACCAACTTGTTGCTGGAGATGCAAACAGAAGTAACAACCAAGCCAGTGTTGATATTTTCATTGGACGAACTCCAAACGGATCAATAAGCATCGAGTCTGGAAAGTATTCGTTTGAGGATGTCTTTATTGATGCACGAGCTTCATTCGACCCTGATGGGGGAGATGTAGAATGCCGATTCGAAATCGAATCTCGTGCAGGCCTTATCGATGTCATTACGACACCTGATTGTGCAATGACTTGGAATTGGACTGATGGCGGTGCATGGGAACTAACAACCATTGTCACAGATGATGAATTAGATTCGACTACGCTCGTCAATTACGTGACAGTTCTCAATCGTGCACCGTACATCAACCTCACCCATCCTGCTGAGATCGCTGTTGAAACTCAGATAACTATCGACGCAACAGACAGCGGCGACATTGACACCATCTCGCCTTCGGGACAACAAGTATCCATTTCCTGGCCGGA
>JAKMFY010000156.1 GCA_022425185.1 Candidatus Poseidoniaceae archaeon
CCTGAGAGTGGAGCCAAGAGCATCAGAGAAACCAAGAGCATTGCTTGCATTGGAATACGCATGAGGATAGCCAAAGGCTTGACTGGTTTGAATTCAGCGGTAAAACGAGCAAATGTATTCATCACCAAGAGTTAAATGACGAAGGGGAGCCGATTGTTCATGGCTACTGTCCGTACGGACCAGAAGCAACGTGCCTTGATGCGCGCTGTTCCTGAATCCTTTTCCAAAGCCCTCGCCAAGTATTTTGGTTCGGGGCCAACGGATATTGCTCTCGCCAGAAAGCAACACGCGGCTTATGCTCAAGCATTGCTCGACTGCGGACTAGAGGTTACGATCCTTCCCGCTGATGAAAATCATCCTGACTGTATTTTCGTTGAAGATCAAGCTATCGTTATCGATGGTCACGTGCTTTTGCCACTCCCAGGACATCCCTCCAGAGTTGCTGAACAACCTCCTATCGCTGATTTTCTTTCCCGACAACTCAACGGATTCCAAGTCTGTGGAATGTTCGGAGATGCTCGTATGGATGGCGGAGATCTTCTTCGATTGGGCAACATCTTCTTTGTAGCCCGTTCAAAGAGAACGAATGATGCAGGAATTGAAACCCTAAGAAATCTGCTCACTCACCTTGGCCATGAACTACGTATCATCGACATCCCTACGGAAAAGGCACTTCACCTAACATCAATCTCTTCTACACCGACCGACCAAGTTATTCTCACCGCTGAAGGATTTCTTAGCGCTGACGATTTCGGAGAACTTCCCGAGGGATGCAAGGTTATTTTCCTTCCTGAAGAAGAAGTCTATGGCTGCAACACAATTGGTCTCGGAAATGGAAAAGTACTCGTGGCAAAAGGATATCCTACTGTGCTGGAAACCGTTGAGAAATTGGGGCTTGAACCAATTGTTCTCGACATGAGTCAAATCAGAGAGGCTGATGGTTCGATTACATGCTGCACACTCTTCTTCTGAAGAAACAATGAGTGTGTTGATATACGCGAGTGTAGCCGTTTAGACTGCTGCAGGGGTCGCCCAGCTTGGTCAAAGGCGCTGGGATGAGGTCCCAGTCCGTATCGGTTCGCAGGTTCGAATCCTGCCCTCTGCACCATTTCCGCCAACAAACTTGACATTCTTCCGTGCTTAGGGACTGTTGATAGCCATGGCCGAGGGACCAGAAGTTGACGAAATCCGAGACACTGTTGTTACACAGATTGTTGAAGGCGGATATGTTACTGCAGTACCAATTATCATCCTCTCACTTTACCTCTTCGTCCAGGGTTACCGCAGACTTGTCATCATTACGGCAATCGCCGGATGTGCAATCGGGTACCTATCAGCAAGCACTCTTCACCCATACATGCTCGATCTTGGCCTCAATCTAACACTTGATCGATTTCAATTGTTCTCAGCGATGGCTTTTGCAATGATTGCAGTAATGATCACTTCAATTTCAATTCGTTTCCTAGCAACTGGTTTTGTTTTTATCATTATTTCAAACGGTATTCAAATGCTGAAAAATTATGGCATCAACCCAGAGAGAGGAGAGTTGCTTCCAGGAATTACTGCGATTATCGCTTTCTTCGTAGGCATGTCATTCAGACACGTTTTACCTGCCTTCGTAGCGGCTCTTCTCTCTGGCATCGGGCTGTTTGTGGGCGGGTGTATCGTCCTTGACCTCCCCCTTTCATACCTCGACCTTAGTCAATCAAATGCCCCTCTTGCCTGCATCCCTGTCGCTCTAATCAGCCTCATTGTTCAGCGATGGCACAAAAAGAAACACAGTCCTGATGACGGAGAAGTTACCGTTCGTGAACAACAACAAGCGGTTCGAAGAGCCAGGTATCACCCAGAGCTAGAAGTAGACACTCAGTGGGCTCGTGGCGGGTTAAGAAAGTAAACGAAGGGTACTATTCTTTGTAGTATTATCCAGAACAACGGTTGACCGCATTATGTCTAAAGAGATGGATTTCAACGTCGATTACAGCAAGTTGACTAAGGAACAACTCAAACAATTGTGTGAACAAAATAGGTTAAAAAGAGCGGTAATAAATCAGATTTACTTGAAAGACTGAATCAACTTGCTGATTCTCCTACTCCAAAAGGCGGAAAAAAATCCGTGTAAAATGTCCAGCCTGCTCACAATCCCTGTTTGTTCCTTCGGGGCATGATGGAGATCTGAAATGTCCAGCTTGCTCGGTTGTTTTTAATCCACGTGTTTCATCTCTTGAACAGACACATGGCGTGAAAATTGGCGTTCAATCAGATAGTGGAAAAAGGGTATTCGCAAGCCTCATTACGGGATTGTATTTTTCTTCTTTCTTATTTGGTAAATTTCTACTTGAGATGGCATGGGGGGCAGGCGACCAAGGCTGTTTCTGCTGTATGCTCGGATTGTTTTGGTCTCTCCCTTTTATTGGCTTTAGCGCTGCGCTAGGAGACAAAGGGAGTTACAGAACGCCTATGT
>JAKMFY010000179.1 GCA_022425185.1 Candidatus Poseidoniaceae archaeon
GATCATGGTCTCGAAGGGCCTCGATGATTTCTCGTGTTGTCAGAGGACCATTCTTCCGAAGATATCCTACAATCCAATCGGCCTGTTGTCGTTGAAGGCGCTTTTCTTCAGTCCACCTTCTTCGCATACCTAGTCTAGTTGAAACATCTGTTTAAACACATGTTCAATGATTTGGTGATATGCCAGAAGGACCTGAGATACATAGAGCGGCTCAACGGTTGAGGAACGCTTTAGAAGGTTCAACAATAACTCATGTTGAATGCCCCTATGCAACAATCCAGGGACAAGAGCATCGGTTTCTTGGAAACCAAGTCATTTCGGTGGAAGCTCGTTCAAAGGCGATGTTAATCCACATTGGTGAAGATGTCCTGTACAGTCATAACCAACTCTATGGTCGCTGGACGATACAAAAGAATTCCACAAATTCGAAGAAAACAAATCGATCATTACGACTCAAGTTGCAAAATGAAACTCATACTGCATGCCTTTGGTCAGCAACAGACATACAGATAATCGAACCTTGGGAGATTGAAGGTCACCCTTACATTGCGAAACTCGGTCCTGATGTTGCAAACAGAAATGTTGAGTTTACTGATGTTTTAGAACAAGTGCAGAATCCCAAATTCGGCAGAAGGCAACTTTCTCATCTTCTCCTGGATCAAGCCTTCTTGGCAGGTGTAGGAAATTATCTCCGGAGCGAAATACTTCACTCCTCTCGAATTTCACCATCTCGTAAACTAAACTCTCTTTCAACAACGGAACAAAAGAGTCTCGCACATTCAGCAATTAATGTAACACAATTGGCCTTCGATCAGCGAGGAGTTACAGTCCAAAAAGAACTCTATGACCTCCTGAGAGAAAATGGGCTCTCTCGACGACAAGCAAGGCATCATGTGTTTACCCGTGATGGGCTAGCGTGCCATGAATGCAGTTCAACAATCATACACAGTCGAATGAGTGGAAGGCGTCTTGATTACTGTCCCTCTTGCCAACGTTAAATCCGCTTCAACCTGAGTGGTTTCTGTTCGTACCCATAATTCAGATATCCTGCAGGCTCAATAAAGAATTTCTTTGTCATAAATTCCTTTCCAAATTTTGGATGGGGTTGTTCGAAGAGAAGAACAATCCTTGTCGACCAACCGACTCTATCGGTGATCAATCCCTTCGCTGGGTGACCATCTACTGTGAGTTGAAGTGGCTCAAATTGTTCTTGTCCTGAATCGATTGGGAAATCGGATTCATTAATTTCGGGCTCATTGTTTGCATCGTCTCTTTGTGACATATCGTGAAAATAAGGCTCCCTGTATAATAAGTTTATTACTTAATAACTAATTAATTTGTACTACTTATTGAACCGCTTTGCTCATAGGGTGTCTTGGATAACAGCAGGTCATGGGGTTCTCAAAAGTCTTGATTGCCAACCGCGGAGAAATTGCTCTTCGAATCATGAGAACACTTCGTGATATGAACATCGAAGCAGCAATAATCTATGGTAAAGAAGACCGTCTCTCATTACCAGTACGTCTTTCAGATGATGCTCATTTCCGTGACGTCATCAATCCCCTTGATGCTTACCTCGATATCGAAGCAGTTGTACAAGCAGCCAAAGACATGGGCTGTGATGCTGTTCATCCAGGTTACGGTTTTCTTGCAGAAAATGCTGGATTCGTAAAGCGTCTACAGGAAGAAGGTATTACTTTCATTGGACCAAGTTCGGATGTAATCACTTTACTCGGTGATAAAATCGAAGCAAGAGCGGCAATGGAAGCAGCAGGATTACCAACTGCTAAAGGCTCTTCTGAGCCAATTTTTGAGGCATCTGTCGCATCAGCACTTGCAGATGAGATCGGTTACCCAGTCATCATCAAAGCCGCTGCTGGTGGAGGTGGCATTGGAATGCAGATCGTTCAGGCTGCCGATGAATTTGAAAGCGCATTGAAGCTTTGTCAATCTCGAGCAAAATCAGCTTTTGGCGACTCTCGTGTCTTTGTTGAGAAATACATCCAAGGTGCACAGCATGTTGAATTCCAAGTACTTGCGGACGGAAACAAAGCAATTCATTTCGGGGAGCGCTTTTGCTCGATTCAACGCCGTCACCAAAAGTTGGTTGAAGAAGGACCTTGGCTCACTCCAGAAAAGCGTGAAGAAATTGGTGCTCTTGTTTGTAGAGGCGCTGAATCTGTAGGCTACAAAGGCCTTGCAACGTTTGAATTCCTTCGTGATGCGAATGGCGACTTCTACTTTTTAGAAGTAAATCCTCGTGTTCAAGTTGAACATACCGTAACAGAATTGATCACAGGACACAACCTCGTTGAACTCGGAATTCGAGTCGCACAGGGAGAACCACTTCCTCTTGCGCAAGAAGACATCAGTTGGAACGGTCATTCAATCCAATGCCGCTTAAATGCAGAAGATCCTCGTGAATTTATCCCGAGCCCAGGACGATTGTGGGAATGCCATTTCCCTTCAGGATTTGGCGTTAGAGTGGACACGCATGCACATCCTGGTTACGAAATGCCAGGAAGTTTCGATTCACTTCTCGCAAAGTTACTTGTTTGGGGGAGAGACCGGGAAGATGCTATTCGCAGAATGAGAACTGCTCTTGATGAGACCGTGATTACAGGTGTCGAGCACCTCATCCCACTTCACCGCCGAATTATGGATGAAACTGATTTTATCAATGGAGATATCACAATTCAGTACATCGACATGCATCAAGAACTCTTAGGCTGAGGATGATTCGATGGATGTTCTTATTGTTGGAAGTTTAGCTTATGATAGCATAGTCTCACCTCTTGGTGCTGTAGAAAATGCACTCGGTGGTTCTGCGACATATGCGGGTTTATCCTGTGCCTTTCATCGAAATCGCTTGGGACTTGAATCAGTGGGTCTCGTCGGAGTCGTTGGTTCAGATTTCAGAAAACAAGATCGAGCAATTTTTGAAAACGCTCAACTTGATACCCATGGAATCGAAACAGTAGAAGGGGAAACTTTCCGTTGGGTTGGCTCATATGAAGGGTCAATGGCCCAAGCAATAACTCACGAGACACACCTGAACGTGTTCGAACACTTTGAACCGAAGGTTCCTGAACACGGTCGTAATCCAACCGTTACTTTTTGTGCCAACTTACACCCTGCAATTCAACTCTCAGTACTCGATCAATCTAAACCGGTTCGATTTTCTATTCTTGATTCGATGAATCTGTGGATTGACATCGCCCACGAAACCCTACTTGAAGCCATGAAGAGAGTTGATATTGTGGTCATCAATGATGGAGAAGCATCAATGCTTGCAGGAAAGGAGAACGTTGTAGCAGCCGCTAAAGCAGTTCAACAGATGGCATCAATACCGACTCTTATCGTGAAGAGGGGTGAACATGGCGTTATTGCTCTCCACGGTGGAGATACAATTGCAATGCCGTCCTACCCTTGTCTTGAGGTTACTGATCCGACCGGCTGTGGAGATACATTTGCGGGAGCCTTAGCTGCTTGCCTTGCTTCAGGAAAGGGTGAATTAACACTTGAAGAACTTAGAAATGCTTTGACCCATGCTACAGTAACTGCAAGTTTCACTCTCGAAGACTTCGGTACGACAATTCTGGAAAAGATTTCACATGAAGCGTATCAGCAACGATACAATTCGTTCTGTGAAATCTCAGGAATCTCAGTCAAATCGTCGTAATCCATGACGCCCTGATTGCTGGATTGGGGCAATTTCATTCGATTCTGTCAGGGAACTAAATGAGTCAGGGACCTCTTGTGCCTCTCGTTCCTCTGGTATATGTTCGTTCAAAATTCCAATGAGTTCCTCATCAACACCCTCATGACTCAGGTTTGCGATTGCATTTCGAACTTTTTTGATGGAGGAAATTCCACGAGATACAATGGTTGTTTTGAATTTCCTCGACTTTACGATTTTGTTCTCGGTTTTGTTTGAACGTATTTGGATGCGGTGTAAGGAACTATTGCCGTTGTTGCGTCGAATAATTCCTGAACTTAGAGCAGGCTGTTGCTGAGGTATTGTTTCTTCCTCAGGTGTCGTTGCTTGTTCGACAAGGGACGGCTTCTCTTCAATTTCTTCGAGATTGAGGTTTTCGAGTCCATGATCCGGGGAAGTAAACATTCCAGAGGTATGCGGGATATGGGCTCCTTCTGGTCCAACAAAACGAGGTAGGTGGGTTTGGGGTAGAGGTGTTGAGGTCAACGGTTTACGAGTGACTGGAAGATCACTGGCCTGATGCATTCGGTGAGAAGAACTTCCTTGACTGGTTCTTGGTTCGGGCGGCAATGGTGAATCTCCTGTAAATATCGCATCATTGTGGCCAATAGGGCGATGTTGATGTTCATATTCCCCATATCCTCTTCGTGTCGAGATATGTTGTCGTCCTCGTGCAATGATTCCGTGTTCAACAGATGGGTTTTGATTCATGGCATCATTAGCCCATCGGGGAATTGTTTCCTCATCGATTTCAAATCCATCACCCGATGTACTTCCAGTGTCTAAAAATGCGGTGATACTTGCCGAAGGGACTAAATCAACTGGGGGGCTTGGCAATTCATCGTATGCTTCTTGAGCTGCTTCACGAGGATAATCGGTGTCTTGATTCATCATCTCAGTCCCAATCTTTGCTTGCTCAAGGGTCATTCCATCATTCATTCTTCCAATCAGCATCGAAAGTTCGAGTAACTTGGAATCGTTACCGTATATGACATGGCAATCGCCCAGTAGCATATCCAATGTAAGAGTCGGACGTTTAGTAAGGCCCCAACTCGAAATTAGGACTACGCCGGCTAAGAATGCGAACACTCGAAGGTCAGCGGGAGTGATGATACGCCAAGAGGCGTACAGTGCGCAAACGCCTATGAATGCAATCCATGCAGGGACAAGCGTAGTATTGTGGTGCTGCATTCTGGCGACAGAGTCATATCGAAAATCAAGGCAATTTCCGTTTTTGAACTCAAATGTTACTCGAGAATTTGTAAGGCTTGCTCTCGCCTTCCCTCCTTCTCCTACCAAGCGTAGACCGTGAAGAGATACTCTCTCCCCATTCTCCGCAAGGCGTTCGTTGCGCCTGTTGGTCTGCATCCCATCCCGCAGTAGAACCAGCCCATTATCAATGCATCCCCAAAGTATGAGATTGAGAAGGGCGTTCGTGGACGAGATTTTCCATGCCGATTTATTCGAGTTTCTTCAAATCTGCATCGCCCATAATTCTTGGTTTAGAATCGAGTTGAGCAATCAACACTGAGGGAGGGTTTTCGATACGTTGGAGAAGAGATGTCTCCCAACGAACAGTTCCAATACCGCCATCTATGGCTTCGACGCGACCTACAACAAACTGTAAATCAATCGAAGCATGAAGGACGTCACCTACTGTCAATTTCCGCTTTTGGAAAGGAGATATGTTGAGACTCATTTGGGACAATGAATGCGATTCCAGAGCAAGAGGTCTGTGTATATCCTTTCTCTTATCTTCAAGTTCGGGGAGAACGATCAGGCATGTTCCGGTTAGTGATTCTTCTTTCGCATTGCGAAGGGCGATACCTACTCTATCTCCAGCGCCAGCTTTTGGGACATCATCATCCATAACTTGCAGCGATTTTACAGAACCACTTCCTCCCGAAGGAAGCATCGTAATTTCGTCATGAACAGAAACACTTCCAGATTGGACATATCCAATTGCAACAAGTCCAATCCCTTTCACGTTGAAGTGTTGATCGATTGGGACGACGAGAGGTTGTTGTTCAACCATTTGAAGTTCCTCTGCCATAGAATCCATAATTCCATACAATGCAGATCTCAGCCCGGGTCCGTCGTCCTTTTCGAAGGTCCAATCGGTTAAACCTGCTTGCTTGAAGAGAGTCTTAGCCATGTCTTCGTCAACCCATTCGCCTTGAGGCGGGCGGATTACAGCAATTCCTTGTTTGATGTTTGCACTTGCAAAAGCGACGAGTGCTTCGCCTAGAGTCGCATCAATTGCAGTAATCTCGATAAGGCCAGCACGTGCTGCGGAAAGAGCATTGAGCAATGGGCGCAAACGTTCTGGATATTTTGCAGGACGGATTAATGAGAGAATCTGTGCTTCACCGTTGACCATGTCTTTGTTCACGTAGGTGTGAACGTCTCTTTGGTCGGTTGGTTTTGCGATGCTTCTTGCTAGGTCGTCACTACCAACCATGGCGATGTTAAGAACTGGCATGTGTCAATCCACAAGCCATTCTTTCATCAATGCTCTCATTCGGAATTACGCTTTGAGAGCATGTTTTCTCGAATTTCTTCAGCTTTCTTCCACTCGCCCATGTCTTCCTCGGATTCAGGGACGAGTTGTGGGATTGGAATAGGTCTCATCATAGAATCGATTGCAACCATGAAGAAATAGCCTTCACAGATGACTCTTGTTTCCCAATCTGACTTTGTCATAGCACAGGCTGTAACTTTTACTCCTGCTGTGTGTGTACTCGTGAATACGACTCGGCCAGTGACTTCGATGAGATCACCTTGTCTTGCAGGCGCTTTGAAGGTCAATGTGTCGATTGAGATTGTAACAAATTCTCTGTGAGCAAATTTAGAACATGCAATGCCGGCGGCTTTGTCCATAACCGAAAGTAAACGTCCTCCGAAGAGTGTATTGTACGAGTTTGTGTCCTGAGGAAATACCTCTTCAATCAACATCACTGGTTCGGTTGAGAATGGCTTCATGATAAGACCCAGCCCTCTCTCCAATATGAATACATGGAGTCAGAACATGGCGAATTTACGATTTTTCTGAGTATTATCCCCTTTCAAAGCAAAGTAGTCATTTAAGCGACGAAGTTTTAGAGCAGTGTCGATACGCACAACATGGGTGAAACCATGGCTTCTACTGATGGACGAACAAAAATTGCATTTTTCCTTATTACTTTGATGATACTGACTCCGCTAGCAACCGCTGCAAGCATATCAGATTTCAGTTCAGGTTCGAGTGAAGTTGAGATTGTACTTGATGAGGCTTCGACCTACATGAACGAAGTCGATGGTTCGGTTGACCTGCCTACTGGTGAATCAATCACATCAGCAAGTGTTGCAGTTTCAACAACACCTGCAATCCACGGTGCACATACCCGCATCGATATTGAAACAATGCCTCGTGTATGGAACCCGAACTTCAATGGACAGAAAACCTCTTTTTCTCAACCGACTGATTTCCAATTTGAAGACGGAGCCACATCAACACCAGTTTCACTCAAGGCGGAAGGCCTCTTGACAGACTTCGAGAGTGACCAAGCTGGCTTTATGGATACGACTAACCCACCACCAAGTTCAGGTGCTCCATGGTCGCATGGTTCATTGTTTGGAGGGACTGTGCTTCCTTCTGATTGTGCATCTGGAAGCGACTGTTGGGGGACCGGATTATTCGATGTCGATTATACAGATGAT